>CAQUUC010000002.1:72644-92171 GCA_948896235.1 uncultured Clostridia bacterium | reverse complement strand
AAGATCAAAAACCAGGTGAAGATCAAAAACCAGGTGAAGATCAAAAACCAGGTGAAGATCAAAAACCAGGTGAGGATCAAAAACCAGGTGAGGACCAAAAACCAGGTGAGGATCAAAAACCAGATATAAATACAAACCAAATTATAGGAGATAACAACAATGGAGAAAATACAGCAACAGGAAAGTTACCACAAACAGGTAATAATAATAATATAATAATGATAATAGCAATATTATTACTATGTATAATTATTATAATGGGAGTGTATGTATTTATAAAAGAAAAACGACTAAGAAAATAATGTACATACAAATTAGATTTTGATATTACAAATTAAATTTAAATAAAAAAGTAACTAGAAGTTAGTAGGAGCTAATTTCTAGTTATTTTTAATTTAATAGGAAAGTTCTACTAAATTTCTATTAAATTAAAAAGCTTTGCTAAACATTCCATACAAAGACGAGGCATTAAAGCGTAAAGAAATTTTAATCATACCTTTTTGGTTCTGTGATTTTCCTAAAAATTATACCTTTTGTATACATTATGAAGAAAGTTTAAGAAATTTTATAAAAATTTTTCAACTTTTTATAAAAGGATTACATATACCTAGTAAGAGATAAATTAGTAATAAAATTTTTTAAAACTAATAAACTTAAGAAAAAGAAATTTGAGAGGTATAAGATTTTGAAAGAAAAAAATAAGGTTATCCAATATTTATTAAATACAAAGCATCCATATCAAATAAAAGTCCGGAGATACTACTGTAGAAATGGAATATTCCGATACAAACAAAGTATTTAATAAATGTATGGTAAATATTTTAAAACAAAAATACAAAAAAGGCTGACATTTGCAATGGAGCACGTATAAGGAGGAAGCTAATGGCAGGAAGAAAATCAAGATATACTACTATTGAAAATAAGAGTATAAAGAATAAAATATGGTCAGTTGCATTATATATAAGACTTTCGCAAGAAGATTCAGACAATGGAACAGAAAAGCAAGAAAGTAATAGTGTAACAAGCCAAAAGACACTATTAAACGAATTTATAGAAGAACATGATGATTTGATAGTTTATGATACTTATATAGATGATGGATTTACAGGAACAGATTTTAATAGACCTTCATTTCAAAGGTTACTAGAAGATATGAGAAACGGAAGTATTAATTGTGTAATTGTAAAAGATTTATCAAGACTTGGAAGAAACTATATAGAAGTTGGAAATTATATAGAGCAAGTTTTTCCATTATTTAATATAAGATTTATTGCCATTAACGATTCAGTAGATAGTTTTAAAAATCCAGCCAGTACAAATACAATATTAGTACCATTTAAAAATCTAATTAATGATGAATATTGCCGAGATACATCAATAAAAATTAGAACATCTTTAAATGGAAAAAAGAAAAAAGGAGAGTTTATAGGAGCATTTCCATCTTATGGCTATATCAAAGATGAAAAAGATAAGCATAAATTAGTAATTGATGAAGTAGCAGCAGATATAGTAAGAAAAATATTTAATTGGAATGTAAACGAAGGGGTAGGAAAAATAGCAATTTGCCACAGACTAAATGATTTAGGTATTTTAAATCCTACAGGACATAAGAAGCTAGAATTAGGACAAAATTATAATAACTATGGAATACGAGATAATACATATACTTGGACACCATCTACAGTGCGAAATATTTTAAATAATGAAATTTATATAGGTAATACTGTTCAAGGGAAAAGAAGAACGAAGAGTTACAAAATACATAAAGTAGAGGCAGTCCCAAAAGAAGAATGGGTAAAAGTAGAAAATACGCATGATCCAATAATTGATAAAGAAACTTTTGAAAAAGCACAAGAACTATCTAGAAGAGATACAAAGGTATCTCAAAAAACACAGGAATTATCAGTATGGGCAGGCTTTCTAAAGTGTGCAGATTGCAAAAGAGCAATGAACAAAAAAAGCAGTACCAATAAAAGCGGTAGCAAATATGAATATTATATTTGTAGCACCTATAGAAAAAAGTCAAATAATTTATGTACCAAACATTCTATTAAAGTGGAAAACTTAAGTCAAGCAGTTTTGCAAGCCATTAATTTACATATTAATTTGTTAATTAATACAGAAGAAATTGTAAAACAGATAAATGATGTAGGGGAAAGCATTACTCGCCCACAGATAATAGATAATATGATTGTAGAAAAACAAAATGAAATTTTTAAAATATCTAATTTTAAAATGAGGTTATACGAAGATTGGAAAAATAATGATATAACAAGAGAGGAATACTTAGAATATAAGCAAAAATATGAAATTGATATAGAAAGATTGAAGAAAAATATAGAAAGATTAGAAAATGAAAAGCAAAAATATGAAAGACAAAGTATAAATAGTAATGAATGGATAGAGAAATTTAGAGAACAAAAAGGCATTAATGAATTATCAAGAGATATAATGATGGAACTAATAGATTGTATATATGTAAAAGAAAATGGAGATATAAAAATAAAGTTTAAATTTGAAGATGAATTTAAAAGATGTTTAGAGTACATAGAGAATAATAAAGTAAATATTTTTAAAAAGATGGCTTAAGAAAGAACTTTTACTGGGTTCATTTAAAAAATATGTAATTTAGACATAATATTCATTTGGAAAATTTGCATTTACATCAAATATTTATTTTGTGTTGTTATAATTACCCAAAGAGGTGCTGTTGCAGCACCAGTAGGAGGGCAAGTTTTAGGAGAGGTGCTTCCATATTTAGAGTTACAAAAGGATAAGGAAGAAGAAATAGACAACCAAGAAGAAGTTGAAGTGCCAGAAATAAGAGAAATGAATTATATCGACGCCAAAAAAGCATTAAAAGAAGTGGGATTGGAAATAGAGACAAACATAGAAGTAACAGAAAATTTGAAAATTGAAGAAATAATAATAAAAGAACAAACACCAAAACCAGGAATAAAAGTAAATAAAGGTTCTAAAATAAGTGTAGATATATATTAATTTTGATAAGTGTCAAATTTCGATAGATTTTGCAAAAATTTTAAATTACAATATTAAATATTATAATAAAAGGAGGAAAAATGTTAAAACAAGAAAATAAGCGAGTCAAAGAAATTGACGAATTAATATTATCACAATTAAGAGGAAACTTAGAAATTAGTAAAGATAGTATAAATATATTGCATAAGGAAGAAGTGGGAAGAATTATTACTCAAATGAGTAATAAAAGAGACATTATACTAACATTATTTAATGGGGATTTTACTATAAATGAGCAAAGTATAAAAGAAAGGTATATTCCTAAAAATGCTCAAAAAGGATTTTATACTAAAATGGCTAATAAATTCATATTAAAGCGATTAGATCAAATATTTAAGAAGGTTATAATGTCAGAACCACAAAATGTAAGGCTAATATCAGTATGTGCAGATAGATATTGTTTTATTAAACTAGTAGTTGAAGAAGACTTACAAATGTCTTTTATAGAAGAATGTTTAAAAGTTATTGAACCAGACGAGATACGGATAACTAATAAATTTGTATAAATTCTTGAAAAACAATAAAAAAGATATTATAATAATGACAATATTATAATATCTTTTTTAATCTTTAATCACATAATGCTTATTATTAGTAAAACCCAATAACCAAATAGGTGATACGTCAAAAAGTTCAGCAATTTTAATTATCATACTAACACTTACCTCAATATTTCCATTAGCGTATTTCGATATTGTACCTTTAGATTTTAAACCTAACTTCATAGCTATTTGTTCATAATTTAAGTTAGAATCCTTAATAACCTCAGTAAATCTTTCTGGAAAATAGTTTTTCAAAATTATACCCCCATTACCCACTATAATACAAAAATTATAACATTAAATATTAAAAAAGTAAATACACATATATTGACAAAGTAATAATATTATTATAAAATGTTTCTTATAAAGAAATAGAGGAGAAAAATATGAATTCTAAAATTATAGGTGATAGGATAAAACTGTTAATGAATAGTAGTAAAATGCCAGTAACAAAATTAGCAAAAGAGCTAGATATGAGCTATAAAACATTAATGAAAAAGCTAAATGGAGAAAGTGAATTTTGTAATACAGATATAATAAAATTGCAAAAAGTATTTGATTTGAGTTTAGAATTATTCTCTAATATATTTTTTAATTCAAATTTTGATTTAAAAGAAAGATTGGATAATAAAAAGAAAATTTCCTAAACTAAAATATAAACAATTTTTATTTAAAAATAGATATGCTTATTAATTTATTTAATAGGTATATCTATTTTTGTGTTTTTTCTTTTGTTTATATAATGTATTATGAATAGAATTAATAAAAAATAATATATATTATTATAGTTATTATAAAAAAAACTAGTGAAAAACTATACAAATTTTTAATTTAGTTATATAATAAAAATGAAAAATTGTAAGTGGAGGGTAAAACCTATGAAATTAAAAGAAATTTTAGTAGGAATTGAAGGAATAAGAGCAAAAGGAAACTTAGATTTAGACATTACAAATGTTGATTCTGATTCTAGAAATATTAGTGAAAATGGAATGTTTATAGCAATTAGTGGTTATGAAACAGATGGAGTAAATTATATTAATGATGCAATAAAAAATGGTGCAAGTGTAATAATGGTAGAAGAAAGTGTAGAGCTAAAGAGTCTTTCTATACCAGAGAATGTTACATTAGTTGTTGTTAAAGATACAAGAACAGCACTTGCAATATGTGCTTGTAACTTCTATAATAATCCATCAAGAAAATTTAAACTTATAGGAGTAACTGGAACAAAAGGAAAAACTACTACTACATATATGATAAAGAAGATATTAGAAAAACAAGGAAAAAAGGTAGGACTTATAGGAACAATTGCTATATATATTGGTGAGAAAAAAATAGAAGAAAGTTCAAGAACTACACCAGAAAGTATAAAGCTACAAAAAATATTTAGCCGTATGGTAGAAGAAAATGTAGATGTTGTAGTTATGGAAGTTTCTTCACAAAGTTTAAAACTAAACAGGGTATTAGGATGTGATTTCGATATAGGAATATTTACTAATTTTACTGAAGATCATATAAGTCCAAATGAACATCCAGATATGGAAGATTATTTTAATTCAAAAATGAAGCTTTTTGATATGTGTAAGGTAGCATTCACAAATGCTGATGATATATATGGTGCAAAAGTTGCAAGAATTGCTAATACTCCAGAAATAACAACCTATGGAATAGATAACTTCTGCCATATACTTGCAAAAGATATAACAATAACAAATTCATATGTGGATTTTAAAATGAAAATAGACAATAAAAATGAAAGAATAAAAACTTGTATTCCAGGAAGATTTAGTGTATATAATTCACTTGCAGCAATATGTGCGTGTACAAAACTGGGGGCAAATGCTGAACAAATAAAAGAAGCATTATTAGAAGTAAGAGTTCCAGGAAGAAGTGAAATAGTAGATAATAAAAAAGATTTAAACATAATGATAGATTATGCGCATAGTCCAGAAAGTTTACAAAGTATATTACAAGCAGTTAAATCATATACAAAAGGAAGAGTAATATCAGTATTTGGATGTGGTGGAGATAGAGATACACATAAACGTCCAATAATGGGAGAAATTTCAGGAAGAGTAGCAGACTACACAATAATAACCAGTGATAATCCAAGAACAGAAGATCCAGATACTATAGTTGCCGAAATTGAGACAGGAATAAAAAAGACTAAAGGGCAATATACTTGTATAGTAGATAGAACTGAAGCAATAAAAGCAGCAATAGAAATGGCTAATAAGAATGATATAATTGTGCTTGCAGGAAAAGGACACGAGCCATATCAAGAGATTAATCATAAAAAATATCCATTTGATGAAAGAATTATCGTAAGAGATATAATAGAAAATATGAAGGATAAAAAGTAGAATATAGATATACAAAATAAGAAAAAATAAATTAAATAGATAGACTATTTAATAAATAAAGGGTGAGAAATTTGAATTATTTTCAAATAAAAATACTATTACTATCCTTTATAGCAACTGTTGTTTTTGGAATAATTACAATTCCGATTTTAAAGAAATTAAAAGTGGGGCAAATAGAAAGGGAAGACCGGACCAGAATCACATTTATCTAAAGCAGGAACTCCAACAATGGGAGGAGTTATACTTGCAGCATCAATTGCTATATTAATAGTATTCGTATTTTTAAGTTATGCAAAAGATCAATTAGAATTAGCTAAAAAATTAATTCCACTAGCAATAATGTCATTAGGCTTTGGGCTAGTCGGATTTATAGATGATATGAAAAAATTAGTCTTTCATAATACAAAGGGACTAAAACCAGCATATAAAATGATAGGATTATTAACAATAGCTGTATTATTTGTAATATATCTTATTAAAATAATTAATTTAGGAACAGATACATTCATACCAATTTTAAAAATAAGTATTAATTTACCTATATGGATATATATACCATTTGCAATATTTGTAATATTAGGAACAACAAATGCAGTAAATTTAACAGATGGGGTAGATGGGTTATGTCCTACTGTATCAGCAATAATAATTACAGGTTTAACAGTAATAGGAATTATTTATGATGTAAAAGAAGTAGTAATATTTGGAACAATAGTTATAGGAGCGTGTCTTGGATTTTTATTATTCAATATGCATCCAGCTAAAGTATTTATGGGGGACACAGGCTCACTTCTTTTAGGAGGAGTTATAGTAGCACTTGCACTATATCTAAAAATGCCACTAATTTTAATAATAATAGCATTAATTCCTGTACTTGAAACAGTATCTGTTATATTACAAGTAGTGTACTTTAAAAGAACAGGAAATAGAATTTTTAAAATGGCACCATTACATCATCATTTTGAATTATCAGGATGGGGTGAAAACAAAGTAGTATCAATATTTAGCATTATTACATTAGCACTTTGTATAATTGGTTTATTTACAGTGTAATTATACTATAAATAAGGAAAATATAAGTGAATAGTGTAGTATAGGATTAAAGGTAAAAATCCCCCAATTTACTTCACAAATTTTTGAAAGGAGAACGAAAAACTTGAAAGAACAAAATATTAGTAAAAAGACACAAGTTAAAGAAAAACCATTCGATTTTGTCCTATTTATAACAATACTAATATTACTTGCTATAGGAATTGTTATGGTATTATCAGCAAGTTCTCCAAAAGCATTATCAGAAGATGGAGATAGTTACTCATATGTACGAAAACAAGCTATGTTTGCAGTAATAGGAATAGGGTTAATGCTTATAATATCAAAGATAGATTATAAAATATATGCAAAATTTGCTAAAATTGCATATATAGGTTCGATAGTAATATTAGCATCGACAAAATTTTTAGGGTCATCAAGTAAAGGAGCAACAAGATGGCTAGATTTAGGATTTGTTAGATTTCAACCATCAGAAATAGCAAAAATAGCATTAATAATTTTTTATGCAGCATGGCTTACAAAAAATAGAGATAAATTAAAGGATTTCAAAAAAGGATTTATTGTACCATTCTTATTTATAATTCCAATTGCAGCAATACTACTTTTTCTACAAAACCATTTAAGCGTTACAATAATTATAATAGCAGTAATGTCTATAATGATGTTGATGGCAGGTACAAAACTAAAATATTTTTTAATAACAGGAGTCATAGTAGCAGTACTAGGAGGATCAGCATTATTTACATATATGCAAATTAAAGGACCAGATGAACGGAGGGTTCCGTTTAGCGAGAATTACCACATTCTTAGATCCTTGGAGTGATGCAAAAGGTGATGGATGGCAAATTATACAAAGTTTATATGCCATAGGTTCAGGAGGATTATTTGGAGCAGGTCTCGGAGAAAGTAAGCAAAAATTTTTATATATACCAGAGCCACATAACGATTTTATTTTTGCAGTGCTTGCAGAGGAATTAGGATTTATAGGATGTATAGTTGTAATTGTACTGTTTGCAATACTAATATGGAGAGGCTTACTAATTGCAATTCGTGCTAAAGATATGTTTGGAAGTCTAGTGGCAGTTGGAATTACGTCACTCGTTGGTTTACAAGCAATAATGAATATAGCAGTTGTAACGGCATCAATGCCAAATACGGGTATTCCATTACCATTTTTTAGCTATGGAGTAACAGCGCTAGTAATACTTCTATGTTCAATGGGGATACTACTTAATATATCTAGGACAGCAGAAAAAGTATAAAAGGAGACTGGTTATGAGAGTTATAGTAGCAGCAGCTGGAACAGCAGGACATATTAATCCTGCTCTTGCTATTGCAAATAAAATAAAAAAAGAAAGTCCTAGCTCTGAAATACTATTTTTAGGAACAGACAGAGGGCTTGAAAATGATTTAGTCCCAAGAGCAGGGTTCGAGTTAAAAACGATAGAAGCATATGGACTTAGCAAAAAAATAAGTATAGATACTATTAAAAAGAATATAAAGACACTAAAAGGAGTTAGTCAAGCAAAAAAAATAGTTAAAGAATTTGCACCAGATATTGTAATAGGAACAGGGGGATATATTTGTGGTGCTGCAATTCTTGCAGCAAATAAATATAAAATACCAACCATTCTACATGAAAGCAATGCCTTTCCTGGTAAGGCTGTAAAGATGTTATCAAAAAAAGTTAGTACAATACTTGTAAGTTTTGAGGCTGCAAAAGCTCGTATTTCAAATAAAGCTAATGTTAAACTAACAGGAACACCAACAAAAATTAAAAAGCTAGACTTAAGTAAATCACAAAAAGCAGAGGCGATAAAAAGATTAGGACTAAAACCTGAAAAGCCAGTAGTACTAGTATTTGGTGGTTCTCAGGGTGCAAAAGCAATAAATGATAGTGTAATTAAGATAATAAACGAAAAACTAAATAAAGACTATCAAATAATGTGGGCACCAGGTCCTATTCAGTATGATATAGTTAAAAAAGAAATAAATAATATATCAAAATTAGAAGCTGTAAAAATAGTACCATATATATATAATATGGAAGAAGTAATGAATGCTTGTGATTTAATAATTTCAAGAAGTGGAGCAATGACAATAACAGAAATATCAATTGTAGGAAAACCTGCAATTTTTATACCACTTCCAAATGTAAGTAATGATCATCAAGTATATAATGCAAAAGTACTAGAAAATGTTGGAGCTGCTAAAATATTATTAAATGAAAATTTAAACAAAGATACTTTGAATTCATTAGTAGAAGAAATAATTAGAAATCCAAAACAAATGCAAGAAATGGCAGAAAACGCAAGAAAGATTGCAATAACAAATGTAGAGGATAAAATATATGAAGAAATAAAAAGATTAGTAAAATGATAAAGAAAAAGATAAAGGCGGACGATTTTTGTCCGTCTAAATTTGTTATTATACAAGCAAAAATTATTTCAAATAGGTTACTTCAATATAGTTTTTTTGTTACAAGTTTCTAAGAGTGGGTCAAATATTATATGAAAAAGTAAATTTACATAGAAAAATGTAAAAATATGTAAAAAGGTGCGGAATAAATTACTTGCCAGAAGAGTTGAATATGTAGTATAGTAAGGAAGTTAGTGAAAATTAAAGGGAGGTATTAGAACAAATGAAAAGCTTTTTTGGAGGAACATATGTTGGAAAAGATACACTAGCAAATAACAATATTTATTATCCAATAAGATTAGAATACTATAAAACAGAAAATATAGAAAATTATAAATCTTTTTATGGTATTGAAGTAGTAAAAACGGAGTATAAAGAAGATAAAGTAAATGTAGAAAATAAAGTAATAGATAAAATAACTGATGAAGAAAATACAATAAACAAAATACTAGAGCAATTTAAATTAGGAGAAATAACACCGGCAGTGTCAGAAGAAATGCTTGAAGAATTGTTAAGTAAAAAATAAGGATAGACTTTATTATCTATCCTTATTTTTAATTTTGGGAAACATTATTAGATTTATTAGATATTATTAATAAAAATTCCCAAAATTACTTGCAAAATACAGTAATATAGTCTAGAATAGTTTAATATAGATAAAACTAAGGAGGAAATGATGGCAGATAAATTAATTATAGTGGAATCACCTGCAAAGGCAAATACTATTAAAAAATTTTTGGGGGGAAGTACAAAAGTTATTGCATCCCAAGGGCATATTCGTGACCTTCCTAAATCTAAATTAGGTGTAGATGTAAATAATAATTTCGAACCTGAATATATAAACATTAGAGGAAAAGGGGATTTAATAAAATCTCTAAAAAAAGAAGCAAGTTCAGCTAAAAAAGTTTACCTTGCAACTGACCCTGACCGTGAAGGAGAAGCTATTGCTTGGCATTTAGCTCATATATTAGGAATAGATGAAAATGAAGAAACCAGAGTAACCTTTAATGAAATAACCAAAGGTGCGGTCCAAGAAGCAATAAAAAAACCAAGAAAAATAGATATGAATTTAACAGATGCACAACAAGCAAGAAGAGTGTTAGATAGAATTGTTGGATATAAAATTAGTCCAGTTTTATGGAAAAAAGTAAGACGTGGATTATCAGCAGGAAGAGTTCAATCAGTTGCTGTTAAATTAATTGTAGATAGAGAAGAAGAAATAGAACATTTTATACCAGAGGAATATTGGAATATATATGCTTTATTACAAGATAAAAAGTCTAAAAAAGAATTTGAGGCAAAATTTTATGGAAAAAACAATAAGAAATTAGAGCTTCATAATAAAGAAGAAGTAGACAAAATCTTAGAAAAAATAAATGATGCGAAATATATTGTAGATGAAGTAAAAAGAGGAGAAAAGAAAAGAAATCCTGCACCACCATTTACCACCTCTACAATGCAACAAGAGGCATCAAGAAAACTAGGATTTACTTTAAAGAAAACAATGAGCGTTGCTCAAGGGTTATATGAAGGAATTAAAATTCCTGAAAAAGGAACAGTAGGACTTATTACCTATATGAGAACAGACTCAACAAGAATATCAGAAGTAGCAAGGGCAGCAGCAAAAGTAGAAATACTTAAAAACTATGGCGAAGAATATTACGAGAATAGATATTATAAAACAGGAAAGGATGCACAAGATGCACACGAGGCAATAAGGCCAACATATGTAGATATAAATCCAGAAGATATAAAATCTTCATTAACAAATGATCAATATAAGTTATACAAATTAATATATAATAGATTTATAGCAAGTCAAATGTCTACAGCGGTTTATGATACATTAACAGTAACAATAAACGCAAATGATTATACATTTAAAGCTAGTGGACAAAACTTAAAATTCAAAGGATTTATGGTATTATATGTTGAAAGAGAAGATATAGTAAAAGAGGAAGAAAACGAAAAAATACCAGATTTACAAGAAAGTGAAGAAGTAATAAAAAAGAAAATTGATACAAAACAAAGCTTTACAGAGCCACCACCACGTTATACAGAGGCAAGCCTTGTAAAGGCATTAGAAGAAAAAGGAATAGGAAGACCAAGTACGTATTCACCTACAATTACTACTATTTTAGAGAGAAGATATATAGAAAAAATACAAAAACAATTAGCGCCTACAGATCTTGGAAAAGTAGTAAATAAGCTATTGATAGAGAATTTTCAAGATATAATAAATGTAGAATTTACAGCTAATATGGAAAATGAATTTGATAAAATAGCTGATGGAAAAGAACAATGGAAAAAAGTAATAAAAGAGTTTTATAATCCCTTTGAAAAGACAGTAGAAAAAGTAGAAAAAGAATTAGAACACGTTGAATTAGTTGAAGAAGTTTCTGATGTGCCTTGTGAAAAATGCGGTAGAATGATGGTAATTAAATATGGTAGATACGGAAAGTTTTTAGCTTGTCCTGGATATCCAGAGTGTAAAAATGCCAAAACCTTTGTAGAAACAATAGAGGTTCCTTGTCCAAAATGTGGATCAAAGGTTCAAGTTAGAAAAACAAAAAGAAGAAGAAATTATTATATTTGCGAAAACAATCCTAGTTCATGTGATTATATTTCTTGGAATAAACCAAAAAAGGGTGAAAAATGGAACCCAGATGAAAAAGTAGAATTAGAAGAAAAAACTACTAAAAAGAAAACCACAAGAAAAACAACTACAAAGGCTACTAAAAAATCACCATCTAGAACAAAGAAAAAAGCAGAATAGGAATATAAAAATTGGCAAAAAGTATTTACTTTTGAAAAATATATGGTATAATATAAACAGATAGAAGGTTACCACAGTAAGTGTGGAAGCCATCGCATTTGTAATTTTAAGATTGCACTATTGACGGCTAAATCAGATAGTGCAGTTTTTTATGCCAAAATTAAAAAGATAATTAAGGCAAAGATTATGAATAGTAATACTATATTAAAAAGAATAGAAAAAATTAAGCATTTAAATATTAATTTATTCATAAGCATCCCCTCCTATGTAATAGGGATGACAACCACACTTCTAAAGTTTAACCAACTATCTTATGAAAGTATATAATAAAAACAATTAAATTGTCAATAAGAAAATATAAAAATTGGCAAAAAGTATTTACTTTTGAAAAATATATGATATAATTATAAAAAAAGAGAAAAAGGCTAAGCCCCTTTCTCGTGTGTGTTAGAGTTTGATGCTTTGTTTGGTGTGGCATCAAATTCTTTTTTGCTAATATGTATTATATAACCGAATAATCCAATTACAAATACAAGAGTAGCAAAACTAAGAATTATTAATGATATTCCAACGTATATTCCTATTTTCCTCACCTCCTATAATAGCATATTTAGCATTACAAAAATGTAATGCTAATAGATACCATCATAGAGTCAAAAGTGAGGCTTCTAACAACAAAATAAATTTATCATAACTCACACTAAAAGTCAGTATAAATTTTACAAAAAAACAAACAATATTTTTCTAAAATACTTTCATAATCTTTAAAAATATGATATAATAATTAATCATATTTTAAAGGAGATAGACATGTTTATTAATCAAACAGTAGCAAAAGAAGTATATGAAGATGCAGGAGATGCAAGACTTGAAAAAGCAAAAGCATATGTAAAAGAAAGAAGAGTAAGTATAGAACACGTAGAGTATGAAGATATGAATAATTTTAGTGTATCAAGCTTAGCCGATGGAAATTATAATGAATATAAAGTATATATATCAGTAAGAAATGGAGAATTAGATAGATTATCTTGTGAATGTGAAGATTACAAAACACATTATGGTGCATGTAAACATATTATTGCTACAATGCTTGAAATAGATGGCAATCCCAAATATAGTAAAGAGCAGAATAAATCAAAACAAAAGGAAAAATACTCTAATTTTACAGATTTAATAAATACATTTTATGATGAAGAAATGAAATTAATTGATAATGATATTAAGGAACCAATTATATCATTAGATAAAAATGTAAATTTAGTTCCTAGAATCATATTTGATTCCTATTCAAATGAAATGAAAATAGAATTTAAAATAGGAACGAAGAAACAATTATATAAACTTAGAGACTTAGTAGAATTTTATAATTTAATGATAAATAAAGAACAATATAAATATGGTGCAAAATTAAATATAATACATACAGAAGAAAGCTTTGATAAATGTGATATACCAATACTTAACTTTATTATGAAACACGCAGAAACAATTAAGTATGTAAATAATAATTCAAATAGTATATATAGATATTATGGAAAGGTATTAAATACAGGAAGCATAGTACTTGGTAATACAACACTGGATGAGATTTTTGAAATATTAGAAAATAAAAAAGTACCTATAGAAAAAGAATATATAACCACTGAAATAGAATTTGTAAATGCTACTCCAGATATAAAATTTGAATTAGAGAAAATAAATGAAAAAGAATATAAATTAATATGTAATATAGATACTTATAATACCTATGAAATAATAGAAGGCAAAGAATATACATATTTTTTAACTGAAGATAAGTTATATAGATGTAGTAAAGAGTATAAAGAAACTACACTTAAGCTGTTAGAAGTATTTAAAAGAAATTATACAAGAGAAATAAAATTTTCTAAAAACCAAGTACCAAACTTTTTTTCAATAGTACTTCCTAAAGTTGAAAATAGTATAACTTTAGATACTATAGATGAAGAAGAAATTGAAAAATATATGCCTAAAAAGCTTGGAGTAAAAGTATACTTAGAATTTAACGAAAAAAATTATATCGTAGCAAAAGTTATGTTTTGCTATGGAGAACAGGAATTTAATCCATTAGAAGAAAATCCTAATATTCCAAGAAGTGTGTTACAAGAGGCTGAGAGCTTAAATAAATTTAGGAAAACAGGATTTTTGTTAGATAAGAAGAATTCAAGATTTATACTTACAGATGACGAAAAAATATATAATTTTTTATATCAAGATATAAATGAATATATGCAAAAATTTGAAATACTTGCAACAGATGATTTTAAGGATAAACAAATAAAAAAGCCTAAAATGGGAATTATAGGTGTAAAAATAGAAAATAATTTGCTAAGTGTAGATGTAGATAACTTTAATTTTAACAAGGAAGAATTAAAAGAGATACTTGAAAAATACAAATTAAAAAAGAAGTATCACAGATTAAAAAATGGTGATTTTCTAAACTTAGAAGAGAATGAAGAGATCGACTTTTTAAATAATCTAATTTCTGGAACGCGGAATAAGCTATAAAGAAATAGAAACAGGTAGTATAAAACTTCCAATATATCGTTCACTTTATTTAGATAGAATAATAGATAAATTTGAAAATACTACAATAAAAAAAGATGAACATTATAAAGAAATAATAGACGATATGAAAGATAAAACTAATATGAATAATTTGAGTGTACCAGAAAAATTAAATACAACCTTAAGAGATTATCAAAAAATTGGATTTAAATGGTTAAAAACATTAGATTATTATCAATTTGGTGGAATACTTGCTGATGATATGGGACTTGGAAAAACACTTCAAGTTATATCTATTATATTATCATATATAGAAAATAATAAAGAGGATAGATTACCAATAATGGTAGTATGTCCAAGTTCACTTAGCCTAAACTGGAAAGCAGAAATAGAGAAATTTACAGACTCTATAAAATCAATTGTTATAAGTGGAAATGCAAATGTAAGAAAAGAACAAATAAGAAATGTTCCAAACTATGACGTTGTTATAACTTCATATGACTTATTAAAAAGAGATATTGATTTATATGAAGAATTAAACTATAAATTTAGATATGTTATAGCAGATGAAGCACAATATATGAAAAACAGTAACACACAGAATGCGAAATCAATTAAAAAGATTAATGCTATAACTAGGTATGCACTAACTGGTACACCAATAGAAAACTCACTTTCTGAACTATGGTCTATATTTGATTTCTTAATGCCAGGATATCTATTTTCATATAATAAATTTAGAGAGAAGTTTGAAGTGCCTATAATTAAAAATGAAGATACAGAATATATGGATAAATTAAGAATGTTAATAGAGCCATTTATTTTAAGAAGAACAAAGAAGCAAGTTTTAACAGAACTACCAGATAAAACAGTTACAGTATTAAACAATGAAATGGATGAGGAACAACAAAAAATATATTTAACTTATCTTGCACAGGCGAAAGAAGAATTAAACGAAGAAATAAGATTAAATGGTTACGAAAATAGTCATATTCAAATATTATCAGCATTAACAAGATTAAGACAAATTTGTTGTCATCCAAATTTATTTTTAGATAATTATAAAGGTGAATCAAGTAAATTAAATCAATGTGTAGAAATTATAAAAGATGCTATATCAAGTGGGCACAAAATACTATTGTTTTCTACATATACTTCAATGTTCGAAATAATAGAAAAAGAATTAAAGAAAGAAAAAATAGAGTATTTCAAACTAACAGGTCAAACTAAAGTAGATAAAAGGATAGAATTAGTTGAGGAATTTAATAAAAATAATGATATAAAAGTATTTTTAATATCTTTAAAAGCAGGACGGAACAGGTCTTAATTTAACAGGTGCAGATATGGTAATACACTATGACCCTTGGTGGAATTTAGCAGCTGAAAACCAAGCAACAGATAGAGCATATAGAATTGGGCAAAAGAACAATGTACAAGTATATAAGCTAATAACAAAGAATTCAATTGAAGAAAAAATATATGATTTACAAGAAAAAAAGGCAAAACTTATAGATAATGTACTAGATACAAAAACTTCATTTATTAGTAAGCTTTCTAAAGAAGAGATTATGAAGTTGTTTGAGTAGTGCTTGTAAGAATTAACATAATGTGATAAAATAATGGTATGTAACAATAAAGTTAAGCACAGGAGGAAAAAATATGAGTATTCGAGTTAATGTAGGAGCAGGACTTAAGCCTAACTCCGTTGGACGGGCAATTGTAAAATCAGTAAAATACGACCCTTGTGAATGGAGTAGCATTGGGCAAGAACAAATCTATATGGAGACAAATGACGGCAGGCGGTGTAATTGGTCTATTAACAATTTCTGCCATCTTCGTATAGAAGAGTTCGTTCAGGCACGTGAAGACATCAAGTCAGGCAAAATTACTGAAGGAATAGAGGTTACCATTATTTACAACCCTAATGGTATTTTAGCCTTTGGACTCGATAACTGAATATTTACCAAATAAACAGGACCTTGTCCTGCTTGTTTGGTATTAGAAGCATTTTTTAATTTTCTAACTTTTGACAAACAACTTAGAAATAGTGTATAATAATAAGGATTTCCTATGGAAATTGTAACAATAAATAGCACATGGGCAAGACCCCAAGAAAGGAGAGCTTAATATGAAGCATATTAAGACATTAGCAACAAGAAATCTGAAAGAGTCCATGAAAAAGGGTGGCTGCGGCGAGTGCCAGACCTCCTGCCAGTCTGCATGCAAGACATCTTGCACAGTTGGCAATCAGACCTGCGAGCAGATCAAGAAGTAAGCGGGATGCAAGCTATGGAAATGGGGAAGACAGAATTTGCGTCTTCTCCATTTTCAAATATTAAAAAGAAAAATGGTGTATATTATGGAAGATTATATAACAGTAATTGGTGGTGGACTTGCAGGATGTGAAGCGGCTTACCAAATTGCTAAAAGAGGAATAAAAGTAAAATTATATGAGATGAAACCAACTAAGTTTTCACCAGCACATTCAAATGAAGATTTGGCAGAAGTTGTATGTAGCAATTCATTTAAATCAAATTTACATACAAATGCCTGTGGTTTATTAAAAGAAGAATTACGAATATTAGATTCATTACTAATAAAGTGTGCAGATGAAACTAGTGTACCAGCAGGACAAGCATTAGCTGTAGATAGAGAAGAATTTTCAAAATTAGTAACACATAAAATAAAAGAAAATCCAAATATTGAAATCATTAATGAAGAATATATGGGAGAAGAATTAAATTCTACAAATGGTATTACAATTATTGCAACAGGACCATTAACATCGGATGATTTTGCTAAAAATATAGCAAAAATAACAGAAGATGATAAATTGCATTTTTATGATGCTGCTGCACCAATCATTTCAAAAGAAAGTATTGATATGAATATTGCTTTTTTGGGAGATAGATATGAACAAGAAAGAAAAAAAGAAGAAAGTATAGAAGACTGGAACGAAAGAAGAAAACAGGTTAAAGAGGGAAGCTATATAAATCTTCCAATGAATAAAGAAGAATATGAAGATTTTTGGAACGAACTAGTAAATGCAGAAGTAGTAGAACTTCATAAATTTGAAAAAAAGGAAATATTTGAAGGGTGTATGCCAGTAGAGGTAATGGCTAAAAGAGGGATAGATACATTAAGATTTGGCCCATTAAAACCAGTAGGTTTTACAGACCCTAGAACTGGTAAACGACCATATGCACTAGTACAACTAAGACAAGATGATACTTCAGGAACAATGTTTAATATAGTTGGTTTCCAAACAAATTTGAAATTTGGAGAACAAAAAAGAGTATTTTCCAAAATACCAGGACTTACAAATGCAGAATTCATAAAATATGGTGTAATGCACAGAAATACATATATAAATTCTAGTAAATTGTTAGATGAAACATATAACCTAAAGAAAAATAAAAACATATACTTCGCAGGACAAATTACAGGAGTAGAAGGATATGTAGAGTCAATTGCATCAGGTATGCTAGCAGGTTTAAACGCAGTAAGAGATTACCAACGAAGAAATGAACAAACAATGAATAAAAATAAAATAGTATTTCCAGAAAATACAATGATAGGAGCACTTTCAAAATATATATCTACACCAAACGAAAAATTCCAACCAATGAATGCAAACTTTGGTATTATGCCTGAACTTGAAGAAAAGATAAAAGATAAAAAACTAAAATATGGAAAGCTAGCAGATAGAGCGATAGAAGAACTAAAGAAAAAGCTTGAAGAGGGAGAGGGAAATAATTAATAGTTATATACAGAGATAGAAAATTTTAAAATAGTATATTATTACAAATTTTACCATAATATTACAAAAACGTTAAATTTTAAAGAAAATTAGCAAATTTACATAAAGTTATTGCTAATTTTCTTTTTGTGTGCTAAAATAAACATAAGTGTGAATTTACCTATGTTTAGGTAATCATGAAAGGAGAAAAGTAAATGGAAGAAAACAAAAAGAAGGAAATAAAAGAGTTAGTAGAAGGAATAGAAAGATTAGAGAAAGAAGCATCTTATTATTATGGAGAAGCAAGAGAACCAATGGATTATAATATTGAAAAAACAAAAGATAAGTTAGAAGAAGCTTTAAAGCCATATAAAGAAGAAATTGAAAATATAGAAAATGAATATAATGAAAGAATTGAAAGATTAGAAAAAGAAGCATCTTATTATTATGGAGAAGCAAGAGAACCAATAGATTATAATATCGAAAAAATAAAAGATGAATTAGCAACAAAGAAAGATGAGATTTATAAAGAATTGGAAGAACTAGGAGTAGATCTAGAAGAATTTGGTTTTAAAGATGTTCAAGAAAAAATAGAACCAAAGATACCAGTAGAGTTAATAGATACCATAAAACAAAGATTTAAAACAATGGAAAAAGGATATGAAGATTTATTGGATTCATATTATATTAATAAAAAGGATTCTATGATAAATGGTGCAAAAGCATCCCAATACCATGCTGAAAGAATATTAAAAGATATTGATGGAATTACATTACTAGAATGGTATGAAGATGAAATAAGAACTATTGAAGATAATATAAAAGGGGTAATAGAATATGTTGATGAAAGTACTGCAAAACAAGAATGGTTGGAAGAATCTAAGAAAAGAAAAATGGAACTAGAAGAAATAAGAGATAGAATTAGAGCAAGGAAGCAAGAGATAGAACAAGAGAAACCAGAAGGACCAAAACCAGAAGGACCAAAACCAGAAGGACCAAAACCAGAGGGGCCAAAACCAGAGGGACCAAAACCAGAGGGGCCAAAACCAGAGGGACCAAAACCAGAGGGGCCAAAAC
>CAQUUC010000002.1:0-72431 GCA_948896235.1 uncultured Clostridia bacterium | reverse complement strand
AAAACCAGAGGGACCAAAACCAGAGGGACCAAAACCAGAGGGACCAAAACCAGAGGGACCAAAACCAGAGCAAGCTAAAAAAGACGAATTAATAGTTGCTATAGAACAAAGATTTAAAGAAATTGAAAAAGGGAATGAAGACTTATTACTACCAAGTTATTTAATGCTTAAAGAAGATTTAAGATGTAACAGTAATATTGAAAAAGTAATAAAACTACTAGAAGGAAAGACTTTATTAGATATTTATAAAGTACAACTTGCTCATATTGAAGGAGACTCTAAATCAAAAAAAGAAATAGAAGAAGCGATAAAGAAGATTGAAGCAAGACAACGACCAACAGCACCAACAATAAAAAATATTACTATAGGAAAAGAAATAACTATAGAAATTGACAGTGGTGAAAAATATACATCTAAGCTTAGACGAGATTTTAAAGATATAAAAAATAATTTAGCTGTAACAAGGGAAGAAAAAATAGAAGAAATTAAGAAAATAAGAGGAATTGCTTCAGCATGGGATGGTAAAGAAGAATTATTAAGTAAGATAGATCCAAACTTTATAGATGCATTATATGCAGCAAAAAAATATGGAGTTAGTAAGTCAGAATTAGCAGGTGTATTGGACAATTATATTAATGCTATAACTGGAAATGAAGAAGCTAAAGCTTCAACAAAGCAAATACTAACTTATGATAGAAAAGGTATGGACTATATAAAACCAAGTAATATGTTTAGAATGCTTACAAGACGTAAAGAATATGACCAAATAAAAGAATATGCTCTTGAAGCAGAAGATAATAATATGTCAGGAGTTAAATTAGACAAACCTGGATTTATAAGAAAATTACTATATAAGAATAGACCATTAATGATTGGAAACGAAGATGTTTATATGAAAACTGATGAAGAACGTAAGGAAAGTATAAATAAAAAAGTAAATAGACAATATAAAAAGCCTATAAGAACTAAAAAACAATTACAAGAACAAATAGAAGTATCTGATGAAGTAAAAGAAAAACTAGAACAAGTTGAAAAAGAATATGCAAATGGTTCAAATTCTAATAAATATGGTAGTCTTGATATGAATGTTGATATTAATAAAAAATTGAGTAAAGCAAGCAAAGAAATAGAAGAAGAAAAATAATATAATAAACCAGCCAATGTGGCTGGTTTATTATGTATATTGAAAATATTGACAAGATTACATAAATATGTTACAATATAAGTATAATCATTCTATTAGAATGAAAGGTTTCATATGGGTAGAAAGAACAACAAAAAAGGAGGACAAAAGTATGAAACAATTTTGGAGATTTTTGAAGCAGTTGGGGATAGGCGTAGCGTTTTTGGCAGCAGTAGCAGCCGTGATTTTCATTCTCTACTGGATAGCCATAGGTATTGTATGGCTTACGGGGCGGATAGACGTTGCGGCCCTGGTGGAGAATGCACCATGGATTATCTTGGGGATGCTTATCCTGGTAGTCATCGAGGCACTGGGGATCTTTGGATACTGGCTCATAAAAAGAGTTTTTGGGGAAAGAAAGGCTGCCCCCAAGAAAGTCAAAGAGAAGAAATCCAAAGGAAACCGCTGGGACGACGAAGAAGAGGCATGATGCCGAGATCTGCTGGCAAGAGGGGACACAGTATGTGACCCCTTCTTGCTTTTTATTATTTGGTATAGTAAAATCAATTAGCAATATAAAAATAATTATTGGAGGAATTTACTTTGAATATATTAATTAAAAATTGTAATTTAATATCAATGAGCGATAAAAAAGAAAAGCTAGAAGAAAATATCGACATTTTAATAAAAGATGGAAAGATAGATAAGATAAAAAAGAATATTGAAGAAAATGTAGATAAAGTAATCCATGCAAAGGGTAAAATTGTTATGCCAGGTTTAATAAACACGCATGCTCATGTACCAATGAGCATATTTAGAGAGACATTAGATGGATACAATTTACAAGATTGGTTAGAAAAGAAAATTTGGCCAATGGAGGATAAACTTAACATAGAAGATATCTACTATGCATCACTATTATCGTTCATAGAAATGATAAAAACAGGATGTACTACAATAAATGATATGTATTTTATGACAGAAGAAATAATAAAAGCAGCACTAAATTCAGGAGTAAGACTTCAAACAACACAAACACTTATGGATATAGCAAATGATGGAGATATACGTATAAAAGAATTTGAAGAATTAATAAAAAATTATAATGATAAAGAAGAAACTATCACTTTAAATATTGGAATACATGGATTTTATACAACTAATGCACCATATATAGAAAAATGTGCAAATTTAGCAAGAAAATATAATAAAATAGTACATATTCATTTTTGTGAGAATTCAAAAGAAAGAGAAGATATAATAAAAGGCTATTCAGTACAAAGTCCTGCCCAATTAATAAAAAAATACTTTAAAGGGTTGCATGTTGTTCTTGCTCACTCAATAAAATTAACTAAAGAAGAAATAAAAGAATTAGCAAATGAGAATATACATATATCACATTGTCCAGTAAGTAACTTAAAATTGGGATGCGGAATTGCTAATATTTCATATATGCTTGATAATAGAATAAATGTAAGTATAGGAACAGATGGGCAAGGAAGTGGAAGTAACTTAGACTTATTTGAAGCTATGAAATATACAGCACTTTTACAAAAAGGAATTTTAGAAGATCCGAAACAACTGCCAGCCTATGAGGTATTAAAAATGGCAACTGTTAATGGCGCAAAAGCATTGGGATTAGAACAAAAGATAGGAACAATTGAAGAAAATAAATCAGCAGATTTAATAATACTTAACTTGGATACTGTAATTTCTACACCTGTTAATAACGTATTTTCACAAATTGTATATAATATAAAAGGTACAAATGTCGAAACTACTATTATAAATGGGAAAATTGTAATGGAAAATAGGGTAGTAAATGGCATTAATGAAAAAGCTATATATCAAAAATGTAATGAAATCATAGAAAGAATTCGGAAAGTAGTAAAATTAAGTATAATGCAAAAGGTTATAATTAGTGATGGATTTAACACTCTAAAACTTGGAAAAATTGACATTTTTTGATATTTGATGTATAATAGAAAGGTAATTCAAAAAAAGGAGTTTTAAAAATGACAAACATAAAGAAAGCAGGTCTAGCTTCGATAATCATCTTAGTATTAGTTATAGGAATATGTATTGCTAGCTTTGCAGCAAACACAGGAACTATACTAAAAGAAGCAAAATTA
Source organism: uncultured Clostridia bacterium (assembly GCA_948896235.1). Classification (GTDB taxonomy): domain Bacteria; phylum Bacillota; class Clostridia; order TANB77; family CAG-508; genus RGIG8482. The sequence continues at coordinate 69,176 of CAQUUC010000002.1, read as the reverse complement.
AGAAAAACAGCATCTGATGATTCAATTGTACTAGAAATTATACCAAAGAAAGAAGAAGTAGAAGTACTTGCAAAAGAAGGCGATTGGTATCAAGTAAGATATAATAAAATCAAGGGATATGTAAGTAAAGATTTTATTGAGACAGTAGATACAAATGATACCAAAGAGCAAGATGGCGAAATTAAAACAAAAGAAATAAAAAAAGGAGAAACATTTAAATTAGAAAAAGAAGCCAAGGTTTATGTAAGACCACTAATTAATTCAAAAGTAATAGCAAACCTTGAAAAAGATAAAACTATAAATATTATAGAAATTAGAAATAATTGGGCATATGTAAGTATGGATTCTATTTTAGGTTGGGTAAATTTAAATAGTATTGGTGCTACCTTATCGAGTGAAGGAGAAAATAATCAAACTGAAAATAATGACATACCTAATCAAGAATCCAATAATAATGCAGATGAAAACAATCAAGAAGGGTCATTAAATAAAACAGCTTATATTTCATCGACAGGAATTAACTTTAGAGAAGAGCCAAATACTGATTCAAAAGTATTAAAGGTATTTGCACAAAATGCACAAATAACAATACTTGCTGAAGATGGAGACTGGTATAAAATTAAACATAATGATCAAATAGGTTATGTAATAAAAACCTATGTATCTGATAAAAAAGTAGAAACAACTTCAAGAAGTAGCGTAAGTAGAACTGAAACTAAAACAGTAACAACATCAGCAGAAACGGAAACTAAATCTAAAGAAGAGACTAAAACATCTACATCTAATAAAGGGCAAGAAGTAGCAAACTACGTAAAACAATTTGTAGGATGCAGATATGTTTATGGTGGTTCAACACCAAGTGGAGGATTTGACTGTTCTGGACTTACAATGTATGTATATAAAAAATTTGGAGTTAGTCTATCACATTCAGCAACAGCACAAAGTAAAGTAGGAACAAAAGTAGATAGAGCAAACTTACAACCAGGAGATTTAGTATTCTTTAGAAACTATAGAACAAACAAGGGAATTGGTCATGTAGGAATATATATTGGAAACAATAAATTTGTGCATGCATCTACTGAAAAAACGGGTGTTATAACATCAAATTTAACAGGTTCATACAGTACAAGATTTGTAACAGCAACAAGAATGTTTTAATAGACCACATAGAATAAACTATGTATAAATAAAATTGGGGGAAACTTAATATAGGAAGTGGTGTGAACATGATAAATCGACCAATTTTAATTATACTACTTGGATATATATTAGGAATAATAATAGGGCTATACTGTAAAATCAGTATAGCCATTTTTATGATACCTATAATAATATTCTATTTGGCAATCAATTTTATATACAAAAAATCTATTATACAAAACCAAAAACTAAAACATTATTTCCACATATTTAATGTAAAAAAAGTAGGCGTAATATTTTTATCAAGTATACTAATAGCAAACACAATGGTTTTACTACTAAACAATAGATATGAGGCATTATTTAAAAATATAGAAGAATCTGAATATGTTGCTATTGTAGTGGGAGAACCCACAATAAAACAATACTGGGTTAGATATAAAATAAAAATAGAAAGTATAAATGAAGATGCGAAAAAATTTAAAAATGCATATCTATATTTAAATACAAAAAATGAAAACTTAAAAGTGGGAGATAAAGTAAAATTTAAAGGAAAATTTGTAGAACCAGAAATACAAAGGAACTATGGAGGCTTTAATTATAAAGAATATTTAAAATCAATTGAAATCTATGGGAGTGTTAATGCTAACCAAGTTAAAATTATAGAGGGTGGAAAGATTACTAAAATAAGACTTATTGCAAGCAAGGTGTCGAACCATATAAAGAAAGTAATAACTGAAAATATAGAAGAAGAGAATAATAGAAATTTATTATTAGGTATATTACTTGGAAATGACGATAATCTTGAAAATGAAATAAAAGAAAGTTTTATAGATAGCAGTTTATCACACTTGTTAGCAGTATCTGGAATGCATGTATCATATGTGATATTAGGAATAAGTATAATACTTTCAAAACTAAAATTTCCTAAAAAAATAACAAAAATATGTACAATAATGTTATTAATATTTTTTATTTTTTTAACAGGTGAAACTCCATCAGTAAAAAGAGCTAGCATAATGTCTATAATGGCTATTATCGCAACTATTTTATATAGAAGAAGTGATATTGCAACTAATATAGGCGTATCACTACTTATTATCCTAATTCAAAATCCATTTAGTATAATGGATATAGGATTAATTCTATCATTTTCAGCAACAATTGGAATTGTGCTTTATTATAAAAGTATATTAAATTTTCTAAATAAAAAAGAAAATAAAGAACATATAAAAAGTAAAAAGAACAAAACAAAAAATATAAAAATTAAAGATATACTAAAATATTTTTATAATAAAATAAAAGAAATTGTAAGTGTATCAATTTCAGCACAAATATTTATCTTTCCACTAAGTATTTTATTCTTTAATAAGATATCATTAACATTTATATTTTCAAATATACTTGTAAGTTTTATAATAGGTATAATTATCATCATGGGTTTTTTATCAATTATATTTAGGTTCAAAATATGTTTTTTTATTCTAGAGATATGTCTAAATTTACTTACACAAATAGCCGATATATTTTCTAAAGTATCTATTTTTAATCTAATTGTAGCAACACCAAATTTAATATTTGTAATAGGATATTATATGATTGCTACATCAGTACATTATATAATTTTTTTACGAAAGAAACACTTTAAAAGAGTATTAGAAAAAAAGTTTTTAACATTTGTGGATAAATTTAAATTGCAACTTTTAAGTCATAAAAGGCATATTTTGATATCAATAATATTAATAATCATTTTAGGTCAAATTATAAAGTTCATACCAAAAGATTTAAAAATACACTTTATAGATGTTGGACAAGGAGATTCTTGTTTAATTGTAACTCCAAAAAATAAAACAATTTTAATAGATGGTGGAGGAAATATTGCCTCTAGCTATGATGTTCGGAAAAGGTACATTACTTCCATATTTGTTAGATAGAGGAATAACAAAAGTGGACTATATGATGATATCACATTTTGATTTTGATCACTGTCAAGGACTTTTATATGTAATGGAAAAAATAAAAGTTAAAAATGTGATTATAGGAAGACAATTTGAACCTTGTGATAATTATGAGCAATTTGTAAAAATTGTGAAAGAAAAGAAAATTAAAGTATCTATAGTAGAAAAAGAGCAGAAAATTAATATTGAGAAAGATGTATATTTTAGTATATTATGGCCGGGTTCTAAAAATAAGATAACTGAAAATGTGTTAAACAATAATTCTTTGGTTTGTAAACTACTATATAAAGATTTTTCTATGATGTTTACAGGTGATATTGAAGAAGTAGCAGAAAAGGTTTTGCTTGATAGATATAAAGATACAAGTATGCTAAAAGCAACAGTATTAAAAATTCCACATCATGGGTCCAAAAGTTCTTCTATAGAAGAATTTGTAAAACAAATAAGACCTAAAATTGCAATAATACGGAGTTGGAAAAAATAATAAATTTGGGCATCCGAGTAATGATGTTATAGAACGATTAAAAAGATTTAATGTAAAAATATATAGAACTGATGAAGCAGGAGAAATTACAATAAAAACAAATGGAAAGAGAATAAAAATAAATACAATTATACAACAGTTAATTTTGTAAAATATACTATTTTAGAATAGATAAAAATAGTACATTTTGAGATGTAACGACAATTATAAAATGCAGCTAAAAATAGTTGCAGAAATTAAAATGTAAGATTAGGAGTTGAACTTCATAATAAAACAAAAATGAAATCAATAGAAAAAATATTTCAATTAATGAATTAATAAGAGAAGCTGTAACAGCATATTTAAAAACAAACTAAAGTTAAGAACAATAAAACAAGTATCAAATTTGTATAAAAATCCCTATTTTTGAAAATACTATATAAAAATTTAAATTTGAGTTTAAGAAAGAAGGTAGTATATGAAAAAATGGGGATTTTTATTAGGTGTTGTTATAATAATTGCTATTGCTGTATGTGTTGGCATTTCTATGTTTAATATGAATAATAAACCTAAAAATCAAATTAATAATACTAATACAAATAATGAAACAATTTTAAATCAAGTAAATTATAGCGTGACAAATGATATAACTGTTAATACAGCTACAAATGAAGAAAAGATATCTCCAAATGCAACTCTTATTTTAAAAAGAAAATATAAAGAATGTGGACACACGATTAAGGAATATAAAAGAATTACAGATGAGCTAGTAAATTTAACCCAAAAAGAATTATTGGAAAAAAATAAAGATTGGGGTATTGAAAAATTCTCTAATATGGAACTAGTATTGATAAAAGAGGTAGAGGGAGTTTGTAATGAACATTATGTACTAAAAGAAAAAGATGGAGTTATTGCTGTATATAAAATTGATAAAGATACTAAAGAAGAATTAGAAGAATTAACAGGTATTTCTATAGAATATTTAACTGAAAATGATAAAATGGAAATACAACAAGGAATTATGGTTTATGGTAGGGAAGAGTTAAATAGTATTTTAGAAAACTATGAATAAATTTGACAAAAAATGGAAAACTATATATGCTATATATGTAAAAACAACTTTCGGGTTGCCTCCAGTAGTGGTGATAGGGCCATATTCAATTCTTAGGTAGAGTTGAGTTATATTATGGAGGTTAACATTAAAGGGAACGCTGAAGTTTAGCGTTCCCAATTTACTTATTTTTCAATTTTTAAATTTTCTTTTTTCAAATATCCTTGAGAATAGAATGCTCTAAAGTACATTATTAGTGAAAATATTGTAGCAATTAAAGCTAAATAATATAAGTATTGGTCAAATGCAGGAAGTGTAGGCATACTATATTCAGGATGATTTAGTATAGTAGCATTAAATTGTCTTATAAAGAAAGAGCTTACAATTGCAACATAAAATAATACTGTTGATAATTTTCCATACCATTTGCTGGATACTACAAATTCTTTTCCATAAAGAAAAGATGCACCAGAAATCATAGCAAATTCTTTTAAAACAACAACTACTAAAATCCATAAAGGTATTATATTTTGTAGTGCAAGTACTGCAAGTACAGAAATCTGTGTTGCTTTATCGGCAAGTGGATCAATTAATTTTCCAAAGTTTGTTATAAAATTAAACTTTCTTGCTATAAATCCATCTAAGATATCAGTTATTCCAGACAAAGTTAAAAATACAAAAGCTAAAATATAATTACCTTCAATTAGGTATGCAATAATTACTGGAATTAAAAAAAATCTTATTATTGTTAATATATTTGGTATATGTTTAAACATAAATATTTCCTCCAAAAATGTAATATAATATATAATACATTTTTTGATAAATTTCGTCAAGTAGATAAAATATATAAATAAACTTTATGAATAAATGTTAATAAAATATATTTGACGTCCCCCAAGACAAAAGTCTTGGGGGACAGATTAGAGATTAAAACTATTATTCTTTAGCGAATAGTCAGCTTGTACCTAGTTTTCAGAATCCTCGTCAGATTCATCCTCAGGGGCATTCTTTGCATCAGCCGTATCTTCCTGCTCCATAATTTTCTCGATATCAGTTTCTTCCAAAACTACCGGCTCTTCTTCGAGCGACAAAAGTTTCTTGGAAACCAGAAGTGTAATGAGAGAGGTATAGAGGGTGGGAGCAAGTTTCTCAACAATCCCTTTTGCCTGCTCAACAAAAACTGTAACAGATTTGTTGAAATTCGCATTATCAGTTTCGTCAGCAGCTTCAGAGTTGGCCTTGTTGCCCAGCACCTTCTTGCCGTACAGGAATGCAAGGACTCCCATTATGCCCAACAAGAAGACGCAAATTTTTATCTTTTTCTGTTCTGCATCATTGCACAAATCAATGTTAAACTTGTCCTGGATAAAGCTCTTAGCCAGATCACGATACAGCCCAACTTTGATCTGGAAATCTTCAGTGAGAAGCTGTACCTTCTTGGCGAATCTGCCAGTAAACCTTGGTTTATGCAGTGTTGTATAAACCAAGATCACGCTCAGGGCAATGGGCAGCATGTTCTCTGTCGTAGGCTGAAGGAAAGAAAACTTTTTACTGATAGACTCAAGTTGAGTCATACCAGATTCCAACTCTTCAACAGAAACATCGGTAGAGACTTCTTTTTCTCTCTTGTTATTGCCGAGAAATCCAGAAATTGCCTGTACAGCACCATATGCACCAGCGGAAATGCCTCCGAGAACCATTAGCTCCTTGAGAGCTTTCTGGTTTTCAAGGAATGCAATCTTGAAACCAAGTTTTTTCTCGCAGGTTTCTGCGACGTTGTTAACAGAGAGATCACATTCATTTGAATTCAAAATCCGGTAAGCAGCATAAACTGCTGCTACAGGAACAGCCCACTTCAAAACGGGTTTGTACTTCTCAGCCCAGGTTCTCATCAGTTCGAGGTTCTCTTTGGGAGAATTCTCGTAAAGCAGGGTTTTGATAGTAGTTCCATTTTTTGTTGTTTCAGACATAGTAAGTTCCTCCTTGATCTGTGTTTGTTTTTCTTTGTCAGCCAAAATGGCTTCACGTTCTTGCAGAGATTGATCTTTAATTATTAAATAGCTCTCTTGTTCCCGTAGAGATTGCTCCCTACGTTGCAAATCGCTTTCGTACTCCTGAATTTCTTTCAACTTGCGTGAAAGAATGGCGGCTTTGGTAAATTTGTCATAATCTTCCTGATCAAATTTAAAGCCAAATGTGATAACTATGCGACGGTTATCAGTTGCATCGCCCAACTTAACCAAATTACAAGAATTTTTGTAACTGCATGGAGAACATTCACAAGATCCTACATCATTGTCTGTTGTGGCTGCTACTCTGAAAGTAACAATAGGCTCATCTTCACTTTCAACCAAGGAAGAAATTGGTATGTTTCCACTAATTGATAGATTAGCCCTTCTGCACATAGATTTTAAAGAATAGTAACAGTTATCGTTATAAAAAAAAGCATTATAACGGCCATCACGACATCCTCGTGGTGTGTCACAATCTGTTAACGTAATGGTATAATCGGATGTGTTATAATATTCTAACTCACGTCCATTCCAATTATGCCATTCACCACAGTAAGGACATAAAATCTGTTTAGGTGTGCATTTTAATAATGCTGGGTTCATAAATTTTTATCCCTCCTGTCTAATGCTGATGTTGTTAATAGTTTCTTATCTCCTTTCTATAGAGTGTATTTGTGCATATACTCGTATTAGGCTATCAAAGTCAATTTGCCTTTGATATATAGTACACTAAATACCTGCAAAAATTATACTATAAATTTACATAAAAGTCAATACAATTTAAAGGTTGTTTTTTTGAAGATTTTAGAGTATAATAATATTATTACAAAATGAGAAAAGAGGAAAACATATGGAGATACGGAAAAAATAATGAGAGAATATTAACAGGTGATAGGCCAACAGGAAAATTACACATTGGTCATTATTTTGGATCACTTATGAATAGAGTAAAACTTCAAAACGAATATGAAACATACATAGAAGTTGCAGATGTGCAAGCATTAACAGATAATTTTAATAATCCTGAAAAAGTAAAAAACAATGTAAAAGAAATTGTTATGGATCAGTTAGCAGTAGGAATAGATCCAAATAAATCAACAATTTTTTTACAATCAATGATACCTGAAATTGCAGAACTTACAGTATTTTATTCAAATCTTGTTACTATTGCAAGATTACAAAGAAACCCAACTGTAAAAACTGAAATAGCACAAAAAAGAGAACTATTTGGAGAAAGTGTTACATATGGATTTTTAGGTTATCCAGTTAGCCAAGCAGCAGATATTACAGCATTTAATGCAACTATTATTCCAGTAGGTGAAGATCAATTACCACTAATTGAGCAATGTAGAGAAATAGTAAGAAAATTTAATAGTATATATGGGGAAATATTACTTGAACCTCAAGCATACTTAGGAGAAAACAAGCGTATTAAAGGATTAGATGGAAATGAAAAAATGGGTAAATCTTTAGGAAATGCAATTTATCTTTCAGATACTGAGGAAACAATAAAAGAAAAAGTAATGAGTGCTGTAACAGATCCAGGAAGAATAAAAAAAGATGATCCTGGAAATCCTGATATATGTATGGTAGCATACTATCATAATTTATTTAGTAAAGATGAAGTGAAAACAATATGTGAAGAATGCAAAGGTGGTAAAAGAGGATGTGTTGCTTGTAAAAAGCAGTTAATAAAAAATATAACAGAGCATCTAGCACCAATTAGAGAAAAAAGGCACTATTATGAAGAAAGACCAGAAGTTGTAAAAGAAATATTAATGGAAGGTACTAAAAAAGCAAGCAAAGAAGCTAAAGTTACAATGGCTAAAGTAAAAGAAGCTATGAAGTTAGATTATTTTAAAGAGGTATAAAAATGGAATATATTAAAAAATTACCTGAAGAAGTATCATTTGAACAACAAGGATTAAAAGGCTATAACTATAACTTGTTTACAAAAGAGATTAGTATGAGTATGGAAGACTGTTTTAAAGGACATGATAAATATCATACTAATAATCGTAGTTCAAAAATATATTATATTTTAGAAGGAACAGGAAAATTTAAGATTAATGATCAAATTTATAACGTTAAGAAAAATGACTGTATAGAAATACCTGCTAATACAAAATTTGTTTTTGCAGGTAAGATGAAATTATTGTTAATTATGTCTCCAGCATTTAGACCACAAGATGGAATAGATGAAGAAGACAATGATTTATATTAGAGGGAGAAAAATATGTTTACAGATTATGCAAAAATTACAATAAAATCTGGTAATGGAGGAAATGGAGCAGCAACCTTTAGAAGAGAAAAGTATGTAGCAGCTGGTGGACCTGATGGAGGAGACGGAGGAATTCGGTGGAAGTATATATTTCTTTGTTGATAAGGATTTAAATACATTATTAGATTTTAGATATAAGAAAAGTTTTAAAGCTGAAAATGGAGAAGATGGAAGCGGAAATAATTGTTATGGAAAAAAAGGAGAAGACTTATATATTGGGGTACCACTAGGAACAATCATTAAAGACGCTGAAACTGGTAGAGTTGTAGCGGACTTATCAAATGAAAATCAAAAAGAATTAGTTTTACAAGGTGGAAGAGGTGGCAAGGGAAATGTACATTTTGCAACTTCTACTCGCCAAGCACCACGATTTTCACAAGATGGAGAAAAAGGTAAAGAGAAAGAAGTAATACTAGAACTAAAATTACTTGCAGATGTTGGATTAATTGGTTTCCCTAATGTTGGAAAATCAACTTTTCTTTCAAGAGTAACATCAGCAAAACCCAAAATTGCAGATTACCATTTTACAACAATTATACCAAATTTAGGGGTAGTAAAATCAATTTATGGAGATTCTTTTGTAATTGCAGATATTCCAGGAATTATAGAAGGAGCAAGTGAAGGAGTAGGACTTGGTATTCAATTTTTAAGACATATTGAAAGGACAAGACTATTATTACACGTAATTGATGTTTCTGGGATAGAAGGAAGAAATCCAATAGAAGATTTCTATACAATAAATAAAGAATTAGAAACTTATAGTGAAAAGTTAAGTAAAAGAACTCAAATTATTGTTGCAAATAAAGTGGATGTAATGCAAAATGAGGAACAATATAAAGAATTAGAAAAACTTGCAAAAGGAAAAAATATGGAGATATATAAAATATCTGCAGCAACAGGAGAAGGAATAGATACTCTTATGGATAGAGTAACTAAAATTTTGAAAGAATTACCAAAAGAAGAGTTAATAGAAGTAGAAGAAAAAATGGTATACACATTAGATAACGAAAAAGATCAATTTACTGTAACAAAAGATGGTAAAGTTTTTGTGGTAGAAGGTCCAGCAATAGTAAGACTTATGGGAAGAGTAAACTTAGAAGATAATGAATCTATGCACTATTTTCAAAAATCGTTACGAGAATTAGGAATAGAAGCAAAACTAAAAGAATTAGGAGTACAAGAAGGAGATACAGTTACACTAGATGGTTGGGAACTAGAATGGTATGATTAATACTTGATTATTAAGAATGTAATAATAAAAGAAGTAAAATGGAAAATCATTTTTTATCACCTGGAGAAATTATGTGATATTTATTGTTATATTTATATTGATATTAAACGTCACATTAAATATAATAGTGATGAAAATAAACGTCAAGAAAAATAAAAGGAGGAACAAATGAAAAAGAAAATAAATATAAAGAATATAAACGTAGAGAAAAATATTGTTGGTTCTAATGGAATTACTTTAATAGCACTAATTATAACAATAATAATTCTTTTAATTCTAGCTGTGGTAACAATAAATTTAACACTAGGTGAGAATAGATTATTTAATACAGCGAAAAGGGCAGGAGAAGACTATGAGAAAGCAGGTATAAAAGAAGAAATAGAATATGCAATATTAGATATAAAAATAGAAAAATTACAAAATGGCGAAGAATTAACAATTGATATAATAGAGAAAGAGTTACCTAATAAGTTAAAAGATATAACTGTAGAAAAAGATGACGAAGGACAAATTGTAGGAGAACATAAAGATTATGAATATATAATAACAAAAGAGTATGAAGTTATAGTAGAAAAACCAGGAACTAAGCCAGTAATTACATACACATTAAGTGATGAGATAATAGATATTAATGAACTGACAATAACATTAAAAGCAACAATTAGTGAAGGAAATATAACCAAAATAATAAAACCAGATGGAAATTATGAAGAAAATGTAAATGAAGTTCAATATAAAGTAACACAAAATGGAAAATATAAATTTATAGTAGAAGCATCAAATGGAAGCAAAACCACTAAAACAATACAAATTAGTACTTTAAAACCAATAGAGCCAGTAATAGAAATAAGCGGAGCATATCCTACATTAACATTAAATGGTGTAGAAGAAGAAAAAGGAAAAGTAAAAATTCTATATGAAGAAAACGAAAAACTAGAACATTATTATAGTGAAGATAATGGAACAACTTGGAAAATTTATACAGGAGAATTTAAATCGACGAGCAATACAATAATGGCAAAAAGCGTAGTAAAGGCAAATCCAGATTGTTATACACAAGTTCAAGTGTCAATAGATAAAGTTGGGCCTGAACTATATGATGGAGATGAAAATACTGGTTCTGGACCGAATTCGGGCGGTCTTGAGGGAAATACAAGATATATAAATATAACTAGAGATATTATCGGGAAAAGAGTTAATCTCTTAGTAAGAAGTACAAGTTTAGAATGGTGCTATGCACGCATTGAGGCTTATGACTTTAATGGAAATAGAATACTTGCAAGTAAGAGTGTAAACGGTGGATGGACAGACATAGTAATTCCAGAAGGAACTGTTAGATTAGGAATTTGGTGTCAATACAATTGTCCTGCTTATGAAATAACTCTAGAATAAATGTAGTTTAAGAATAATATAAAAAGTAAAGTCAAACAAATTTTTTTGAAAAATTTGTTTGACTTTTTTTCGCTTTTATGATACCATATAGCCAAATAAAAAAAGGAGTGATTTTTATATGAATAAAAAAGATCCGAACGAATTAGGAAAAAGAGAAAAAGCAATTTTAAAGTTTATTGAAAAACAAATACAAATAAATAGTTATCCACCTTCTGTAAGAGAAATAGGAAAAGCAGTAGGTTTAAAATCAACTGCTACAGTACATGGATACTTAGCAAAATTAGAAGAAAAAGGATATATTAAAAAAGAATCTCAAAAAGGAAGAACCCTAAAATTATTAAAAGGTGGAGCAGGAGAAAATAAAAATCAAACAACCATGAAAGAGTTTTATTCTGGAAAAGAAATGGTAGAAGTACCTGTAATTGGAAAAATAACAGCAGGTGCACCAATTTTAGCAGTAGAAAATATAACAGATACATTTCCAATTCCAATAGACTTTGTTGGAAATAGCGAATCTTTTATGCTTACTGTTAGAGGAGAAAGTATGATAGAAGCTGGAATTTTAGATGGAGATTATATATTAGTGAAAAAACAAAATACGGCTAATAACGGGGAAATTGTAGTAGCATTAATAGAAGATGAAGCAACAGTAAAAACATTTTATAAAGAAAAAGACCATATACGTTTACAACCCGAAAATTCTACAATGGATCCAATAATAGTGCCAGATTGTAAGATACTTGGAAAAGTTGCTGGAGTATTTAGAAAAATGTAATAAATAACAAAATAAAAAAGACCGAGTTACTGGTCTTTTTTTCGTTCACATAGGAACGGATTGAAGATGCACTCTTTGCATTTACCTTTGCAGTTTGGACAACGTGACCGGCGATTACAAACAAGACATCTTGCAGGAGCACAATGTTTTGGAAAATCAAAAGTTTTCTTTTCCATAAATACTTACCTCCATTTTTGATAAAAAAATTATAACATAGAAAAGTTATATATTCAATAAAATTAAGATAAATAATATTAGTTTCAAAAAAATGTAGCAGCATTATTAAAATACTACTACATCCATTGCATCTGTAAAATTAGAGTTACCATATGGATAAATTATATATAAACAATTATTAGCACCTAAAATAAAATATGCTGTATTAGATGGCTCGTAAATATTACTTGATAAATCTCGAATATACACATTATAACCTAAATTACTAAGATTACCGAGCTTCTACATTTGCGTTTTGCACAGCTTTTAAAACAGAAGCTTTAATCGTAGTTTCATCTAGCTCTTTAATTTCTAACATTTGGTTAAAAGTTACTTCTTCATTTGTACTTAAATTGTAATTGTAAGTTTGTATTATTACTCTTTGAGGATTATTTCCTTCTTTCAAAGTAGATTTTATAACTAATGATAAAATATTACTATTTATATAACTCATATATTCAACTGTATAAATAGTATGGCTATTTGAATGTAAAATAATATCATTTGCCTTATTTACATAGGTATCCTTTATTGTTTCATTGAATTTCTGAGCAGAGATACTAGATATATTTACACGAGGGATATTCAAATTTAAATCATATTTATTTTCAACACTTGATTCTCTAGTTACCCATGTATATATCAAATCTTCACTAGATTTAAGTTTAGTAATACCAGTTATATTTACATCATTACCTTGATAATCTAAAGAATTATTGAAAATATTGTTAAAATTTTTTGCTAACTGCTCTTGAGTTATTGCTGAAATATTTGAATTTGGAGAAGAAGGAGCGTTTGTTTTTCTAAAAAACTGCCAATATATACCAAAATTAATAGCAACAATACATACAATTATAATAATACCAAATATAATATTTCTCATATTTATTTTCATTTTTAGCACCAATCCTTATAATAAAGTAATATATTTATAGAAATTATAACATTATTTTTACATAAATGTAAATAAATTCTTCGATAAATATTGACTTTTTATATATTTTGTAATAGAATAATTAAGCATTATTATAAAGAGAGATAAAACTTCTCCCCGGTAGTTTCATTTTTACTTTATAATACATTGTGAAGAGAAATTAATGAATGGAGGGTATTTATTACCATGAATAATACAACATATAGCATAAAAAAAGATGATATTGAAAGAAAATGGTATATCATTGATGCAGAAGGAAAACCTTTAGGTAGAGTTGCAACAGAAGCAGCAAAGTTATTAAGAGGAAAACATAAACCAACATTTACACCTAACTTAGATGTAGGTGATCATGTAATTATTATAAACTGTGAAAAAGTAGTTTTAACAGGTCACAAATTAGACCAAAAAGTTTATAGAAGTCATTCAGGATACATTGGTGGAATGAAAGAAACAGTAGCAAGAGATATGTTAGCAAAAAGTCCAGAAAAAGCTTTAATGCTTGCTATAAAAGGAATGCTTCCACACAATAGTTTAGGAAGACAATCTATCAAAAAATTAAGACTATATGCTGGTTCTGAACATGAAAACCAAGCACAAAAACCAGAAAAATGGGAATTCTAAGAATTTAAGGAGGAAATATAAATGCCTAAAGCAAGTAAAGAAAAAATAATGTTCTATGGTACAGGTAGAAGAAAAAGTTCAATTGCAAGAGTTCGTTTAGTAGAAGGAACAGGAGTTATAACAATTAATGGAGAAAGTATAGATGAATACTTCGGACTAGAAACATTAAAAGTTATAGTAAGACAACCACTAACAGTTACAAATACACTTTCAAAATATGATGTTATTTGTAAAGTAGTAGGTGGAGGATACACTGGTCAAGCAGGAGCAATCCGTCACGGAATAGCAAGAGCTTTAAACGAAGCTAATGCTGAATATAGACCAGAATTAAAAGCAAACGGTTTCTTAACAAGAGATCCTCGTATGAAGGAAAGAAAGAAATACGGACTTAAAAAAGCTAGAAAAGCACCACAATTTAGTAAGAGATAGAAAAGGGTCGACTTTTTCAAAAGTCGGAAATGATAAAAGAAAAGCAGTAATCGATTTAGATTACTGCTTTTCTTTTATTTTAGTAAAAGTCATTAAAAGCTGTCAAAAGTAAAGCTAATATACACACCATACAAAAAATTATAATTTAATTGAAAATAGCTAAAATATTTGTTATAATTGTTCTAAATTTCATACATGTATACGTATTAATTTTAAGTAAACTAATTTGTTTTGGAATTAATGTTACTTGAGCAATGTCGCTTATCTAATTAACAAAAGGAGGTATACAATATGGCTAATGTTAAACACAACGAAGATGTACAAAATTTACAAGATGTACGAAATCTTGTAATCGGAGTTATTCTTCGTAAGGATATCTTTACTAAGGAGGCGGTCGTAAATACTGTTAACAAGTATCTTGAAGGTTCTAGCTTTTATAACGATATCCCTTTAATTGACAAACATGTATCTGACAGCTTAGACTTTTTACAAAATCGGGATACCATGCGACGCCGTAATGGAGTATGTTATATGAGAAATCCTATTACTCACAATTTTGATCTGGAATACTACAAATAGCATATTTTAATGAAAAATGTGACAATTGCTCTTAAAAGTAGCAAAGAATGAGGGAACTGACTATTTAAAACAGTTCCCTCATTTTATATTCAGTTTGTTCAATATCTAAATTAAATAAAAAACGACTACTTTTAGTAGCCGTTTTTTGAAAATAAAAGGGGATGTTCAATATAAGCTTACTTATATTGAAAAGAAAGTATAAAGGAGTAACATTTATACTCTCCTTGTATGTTTATATAATATAAAACATATTTGTCCATTTTGTGAATGAATAGTGTAGAATTAGAAAATAAAATCTTAAGAAAAAATAAACATTGTATCATTTATACAATGTTTATTTCACTATTCTATTTAGGGTTGTTCTGCAAGAGTTAGAGTAACAGAAACTTCTTTTCCATTTCTATTAATCTTTAAAGTCATTTCATCACCAATTTTATGAGTATTTTTAATTTCATTTAACTCATTCATAGTAGTAACTTTTTTACCATCAGCTTCAACAATTACATCTCCTACTTTAAGACCAGCTTTTTCAGCACTAGAAAAATCATCAATAGCTTTTATATAAATTCCAACAACAAGTTTATTGTATTCAGCAGTTTTCTCATCTAAATCAAGTCCAGTAATTCCAATATATGGTCTTTTAACTTTATTATATTGAATTAATTGTTCATAAATATCAAGAGTAGAATTTATAGGGATAGCAAATCCCATACCTTCAATACCAGTTCCTGAAAGTTTTAAAGTATTAACACCAATAACTTTTCCTTCAGCATTTACTAATGCGCCACCACTATTTCCAGCATTAATAGCAGCATCTGTTTGAATTAAAATATATGTTTTCCCATCAGCATCTGTAACCTCTCTATTAACAGCACTAATCATTCCTCCAGTTACACTACTTTGCATTCCAAGTGGATTACCAATAGCCATTGAAAATTCTCCAACTTTTACAGAATTAGAGTCTCCAAGTTCGCAAGCCTTTAAGCCTGATTTTTCTATTTTTATAACAGCAAGATCTGTTTGCTCATCTGTACCTATAATTTTTGCTTCATATGGTGTTTCATCATTATATAAGTAAACAGTTAATTTACTTGCTTTTGCTACTTCATAATAGGAATTATTAGAAGCAGAATTAACAATATGATTATTAGTTAAAATATAACCATCTTCACTCATAATAATACCAGAGCCACTTGCAGTAGCAGTACCATTTTTAGAAAAAATTGAATTTACAGAATATTCTACGGTAATACCAACAATAGATGGTCGTACTTTTTGGGCTACACTAACACCTGTATCGGAATAACTTGAAAGTGATATTTGTGTAAGACTACCATTAAATGAATTACTATTTTCATTTCCGTGATGCGTTTGCAGTAGTTTGTACTACAGTATTACCTAATATTTTTTCACGAACCCCGAGGAACACCAAAACAAGTGCCTATTACAAGAGAAGTTCCAAGAATTCCTGAGAAAAATGGCACTAGTACAGTTTTAGAAAAACTATTTTTTCCTTTATTAGAATCATTATTAGAAAAACCAACTACTTTATATGTAGCTTTATTATTTTGTGAATTATCTTCCATAATTAACCTCCAATTATTAAGCTTATAATTACTATAACCTATTTCTATACTATAATACAATATAATTGTGAATTATTTGTGAAAAGTATGTTAATGTTTAGTCTATACATATAATTTAAGTAATAACAAAACATATGTAATAGCAAAAAAATACAAAATCACACTTGAAAATATATTTATTAATCGATATAATAAATATGAAATAAATAAGCTTAATACAGTAAAGGTAGAAATAGGAGGTTTTGCAATGAAAATAAATCAAAAAGGAATAACAATAGTATCTTTAGTAATAACAATTATAATATTACTAATTATTGGGGGGGCTACAGTATATATAGGGACTTCAGTTATAAAACAAGCAACACTTCAAACAGTTAATACAAATATGATGCTAATTCAAGCAAAAACTAAAACTATAGCAGAACAAGCTAAATTTAATAATAACCAAGATAACTATAAAGGAACAGTGTTAAGTGAAGTTTCAGGTAATAAGAAAATAGATGAAATGATAAATGTAGGAATTATAGATGATACAAGTAAATTTTATTTATTATCAAAAGATGATTTAATAAGTATGGGACTAGAAAAAATTGATATAGAAGATGGATATATAGTTAATTACGAAACCGAAGAAGTTATATATGTTAAGGGATATGAAAACGACGGAATAACTTATCATAAATTAACTGATATGAAAAATGTAGTTGTAAAATAATTTTTATAAAGGAATAAATGATGAAAGAAAAAGAAGAATTAAGACTTAAAAAATTAAAGCAAATAGAGGAAGATATATATAATAGCAATTCTAATATGAATTATATATGCGGAATTGACGAAGCTGGACGTGGACCACTTGCAGGACCTGTTGTAGTTGCAAGCGTTATAATGCCAAAAGAGTCTATGATAGAAGGGGTTAATGATTCTAAAAAAGTTTCAGAAAAGAAAAGAGAAGAACTATATGATAAAATAATAGAAGAAGCCATAAGTTATGGAGTAGGAATTATAGACCATAACAAGATAGATGAAATAAATATATTAAATGCAACAAAACTTGGACTTACTACATCTTTACAAGAACTTAAAGTAAAACCAAATCTTATTTTAGTAGATGCTCTAAATAAAATAGATACTTTAGGAATTCCATATAAAGCTATTATTAAAGGAGATGCACTTTGCTATTCAATATCATGTGCATCTATAATTGCTAAAGTAACAAGGGATAGAATAATGAGACAGTGGGATGAAATATATCCAATGTATGGATTTATTAATCATAAAGGTTATGGAACAGCTACTCATATACAAGCAATAAAAGAATATGGATTATGCCCAATACATAGAAGAAGTTTTACGAAGAATTTTGTATAAGGAGAATATTAATGAACATTTTAGAAATTATAGCTAAAAAAAGAGATAAAAAAGAATTAACAAAAGAAGAAATTGAGTATTTTGTTAAAGGATATACGAATGGAGAAATAACAGACTATCAAGCAGCAGCATTAGTTATGGCAATATATATAAATGGAATGAATGATGAAGAAACTACTAACTTAACATTAAGTATGGCAAATTCTGGTGAAAGGTTAGATTTATCAGTATTTGGAAAAAATGTTGTTGATAAACATTCAACAGGAGGAGTAGGAGATAAAGTTAGTTTAATTCTTCTTCCTATTGTTGCTTCCTTTGGTATACCAGTTGCAAAAATGTCTGGACGTGGACTTGGTTTTACAGGAGGAACAATAGATAAATTAGAATCAATTCCAGGATATAATACAAATGTTGAAATTGAACAATTTATAAAAAATGTTAAAAGTATTGGAATAAGTTTAATTGGACAAACTTTAAATCTAGCACCAGCTGATAAATTATTATATGCGTTACGAGATACAATCTCTTGTACAGATAATATTTCACTTATTGCATCTAGTATAATGAGTAAAAAAATAGCAGCAGGAGCTAATAAAATAGTTTTAGATGTTACTTGTGGAACTGGAGCTTTTATGCGGGAACAAAGAACAAGCTATAAAATTATCTGAGACTATGAAAGAAATAGGAAAACTTGCAGGAAAAGAAACAGTATGTGTTTTAACCAATATGGATCAGCCTCTAGGTGTCAGTGTTGGAAATAATCTAGAAGTGATTGAAGCAATTAAAGCACTTAAAGGAAATATGGAAGAAGATGTAAAAGCAGTAGTATTAGAGCTAGGTAGCTATATGATAAAACTTGCGGGGATTTGTGAAGACATTGAGGAAAACAAACAAAAGATATTAGAAAATATACAAAATGGAAAGGCATATAATAAGTTTAAAGAACTTATAGAAAATCAAGGTGGAAATGTTTCATATTTAGAGGATATAGATAAATTTGAAAAAGCAAAATTTATAATTCCTGTAATATCAGATAAAGAGGGTTATGTAGAAAAAATAAATGCAAGAGAAGTAGGAGTTATATCAGGACTTCTTGGGGCAGGAAGGGTAAGAAAAGAAGATAATATAGACCAAAGTGTTGGAATTGTATTTTGTAAAAAGGTCTCAAATGAGGTAAAAATAGGGGATATACTTTGTTATGTACATGCAAATAATGAAAACTTAGGAAATGAGGCTGTAGCTAAGCTAAAAGAGACATATAAGATTTCAAAAGAAAAGATAGAAGAACCAAAAGCTATAATTGGTATTGTTAAATAAATAAAGAAAGAAGAATTATTCAATTCTTCTTTCTTTTTCCTTGCCACAAAGCTTATCATATTCTTTGCACTTTATTTTATATTCCATTTGCTGAGATAAATATCTATAATACATATACGCTTGTTCATACTGTAACATAGGGTTAAACATTGGATCCCTATAAATATTGTCATTTACCATATTAGGATCAAAATTCATATTATCAAACCCACCAAAATCCATATTTCTATCCATTTAAAACACTCCCATCTTATAAAAAAACAATAATACTTCTTTATACTTATATGCAAAATCAAATTACATATGATAAATTTTATCCCTTATTAAGTTTATATTTTTTTCTGTTTAAGATAATAAATGTAGTAGTGGTAATAATTAAAAGTAAAATAAACATATTATAAGGATTAATATATGCAGAAAATGCAGGTAGTTTATTCACATTACTAGAAAACATTGGGACTAGATCTAGATTAAATATTGGGAAAATGTGAACAATAGCATATGTTAAAATAGCAGCAATTGTGCCTTGTAATAATTTTCCTATAATATAAGCACTTATAGATATATCTGTTTTTGAAGTAATGCTTAAAACTTGAAGAGCAACACTTATACCACCAAATCCTAAAATAAAACTTGCAAAAGTAATTAGAATAGAAAAGGATTTAGTATTAATATTAGCAAGGATATTTAATCCATTTGTAAGTTCGATAAGTCCTGAAATAATAGGATTAATAAATCTTGTATCAATATTTAACATATTAAAAATTGGGTAAAATATTTTACATATTATATCTAGTAGTCCAGAATTATTTAAAATTGATATTATTACAGAAAATAGAATTACAAATCCACCAATCATAACAATTGTATTAACTGAGTTCATAATACTACTTGATAATATTTCTCCTAAATTAGAAAAAGTTGCAATACTTTTAGAAGAAACAGAAGAATTCTTAGAAGATACAAATTCTTTATCCTTATATTTCCAAAATCTAAATAAAAAGCCAACTATAATACAAGATAATATATGAGTTATAAATAGAAGTACTCCGTATTAAAGTATTACCAAACATACTAATACCAACAGTACCAATAATAAAAAGAGGACCAGAATTATTAGTAAAGGCGAGTAACCTTTCAGCTTCAGCTCTAGAACAGTCTCCATTTTTTCTAAATTCAGTAACAATCTTTGCGCCAACTGGATAACCACTTATAATTCCCATAATAAAAGCATAAGCACCAATTCCGAGGTACATTAAAAATAGGTTTCATATATTTATTAAGTAACTTTCCTATAAAATTTACCACAGTAGTATGAGAAAGTAGTTCTGTTGCTATAAAAAAAGGTAAAAGAGCAGGGACAACAGAATTTGCCCATAGTAGTAGACCATTCTTTGTAGCAGACAAATTTTCTCTAGAAAATATTATTAAACATATAGTAAAAAGTATAAATAAGCAGGGTAATAAATGTTTTTTTATAGAAAAAAAGAAAAAATGTGACTTCATTTAACACTACCTCCAAGTGGTTGTCAATGGGGACGGGGAATTTTGACAACCCATAACCATTTTATTACATATATATTAAAAAAATATTGTAATATACATCTTATTGTGATATATTTGTTAATATCATATTAACAAATATAGGAGGTCTACTTATGTGGGGAGACATAGCAATTGCATTTTTACTTGCATTTATTACGGCATTTGTTATTACACCATATACCATTAAACTTGCAAAAAAAGTAGGTGCAGTTGATTCACCAAAAGACGAAAGAAGAATAAATAAAAAAGTAATGCCACGCTTAGGAGGTCTTGCTGTTATTGCAGGATTTCTAGTGTCTATAATATACTTACTTACAATTATGGGAATAGAAGGTTCAATTAATTTAGGAGAAGAACAATATTATTTAAAATTAGTAGGTTTTTTTCTCGGAGCACTGGTTATAATAATAACATGTTTTATAGATGATTTAAAAGGTATTTCACCACTTGTAAAACTTGCAGGTCAAATAATTGCTGCTATTTTAGTAATAAAAAGTGGAGTTGTAATAGAACATATTAGTATACCATTTTTAGAAACTGATGAGCTAATGGAATTAAACAAAGTATTTTCTACAATATTAACACTTGGATGGATAGTAGGAATTACAAATGCAATTAATTTAATAGACGGACTAGATGGATTATCTTCAGGAATATCATTAATATCATGTTTATCATTAATAATTATATTTTCACTAAATGGTTCACCACTTATTGCAATAATTATGATAACAGCGCTTGCTGGAGCATTAACAGGATTTTTACCATTTAATTTTAATCCTGCAAAGACATTTATTGGAGACACAGGATCAAACTTTTTAGGTTATTCACTTGCAGTAATATCAATATTAGGAATTGCAAAGACATATACTTTAATAGTAATAGTAGCGCCATTAATAGTGCTAGCTCTTCCAGTATTTGATACGTTATTTGCAATTGTTAGAAGGATAATAAAAGGAAAATCACTAAAAGCAGTAGTAATGCCAGATAAAGGACATTTACATCATAAAATGTTAAAAAAAGGATTTACACAAAAAGAAGCAGTTTTAATATTATATGGAATTAGTGCTACATTTGGGATGTTTGCAATAGTATTATTAGAAAGTGGAATATGGAAAGCATTATCATTTGCGTTAATTGTAGTTGCAGTAATTGCACTAGGATATAAAAATATATTTAAGTTGAGAGGAGGAAATGAAATGTATAAATGTTTAGCTTGTGGATATGAATATAATCCAGAAATAGGGGATCCTGATAATGGAATAGCACCAGGAACACCCTTCGAAGAATTACCAGATACATGGGTATGCCCATTATGTGGAGTAGGAAAAGATATGTTTGAGGAAGAATAAAAGAAAAGGTAGATGCCTTTTCTTTTTTTGCTATATATGGTATAATGAGCATTATCAAATTATTTATAGGAGATATAAAATGGAGAGTAATGATAAGATTATAAAATTTTTAGCATATGATGGAAGAGTAAGTATAATATGTGCAAATACTACACATTTGGTAGAAAAAGCAAGGATTACACATGATTTAAGTCCAGTTGCTGTAGCAGCACTAGGGAGAACATTAACAATTGCTAGTATAATGGCTAGTAATATGAAAAATAAAGAAGATAAGCTAACTGTGCAAATAAAAGGAAATGGTTCACTTGGGGGAATTGTAGTAGTAGCTAATAAATCACCAAAACTAAAAGGATATGTACAAAATCCTTTAGTAGATATGCCATTAAATTCAAATGGTAAATTAGATGTAGGTGGAGCAGTAGGCAAAGTTGGATATTTAAACATAATAAAAGACATAGGACTAAAAGACCCATATATAGGAATGGTGCCACTTGTAACAGGTGAAATTGCAGAAGATTTTACAAATTATTTTGCTACATCTGAACAAACAAATACAGCAGTTGCTTTGGGGGTTTTAGTTGATAGTAATGGAGTAAAGAAAAGTGGAGGATATATTGTAACACCGATGCCAGATGCAACTGAAGATGATTTATTCATTCTAGAAAATAGAATAAAAGAGGCAAAACCCATAAGTAAAATGTTAGATGAAAATATGACTCTGGAAGAAATTGCAAAAGACATTACAGGTGATGTAAATGTTAAAATAATTGAGGATAATATTGTACCTATTTATGAATGTGACTGTAGTAAAGAAAAAATAGAAAGAGGACTAATTGCAATAGGAAAGAAGGAATTACAAGATATTATAAATACTGAAAAGAATATTAATACAGTATGTCATTTTTGTAATAAAGAATATAATTTTACTAAAGAAGAATTAGAAAAGTTGTTACAAGATATAGAATAATTGAACTAAATATAGTAAAGGGAATGAAATAGAATGAAAAAAGTATTATTAGGAATGAGTGGAGGAGTAGATAGTTCTGTATCTGCAATTCTATTAAAAGAAGCAGGATATGAAGTAATCGGTGCTACAATGGAATTGTGGCAAGATGAAACAAGTAATATAGAAAGTGGATGTTGTTCTCTAAGCGCTGTCTACGATGCAAAAAGAGTGTGTGATAAATTAGAAATTCCTCATTATACATTAAATTATAAAGAAGAATTTAAGAAATATGTAATAGAGGATTTTATTAAATGCTATGGATGCACAAAAACTCCAAATCCATGTATTGAATGTAATAAACACATAAAATTTGATTTATTTTATAAAAAAGCAATGGAATTAGGATGCGATTATATATCAACAGGGCATTATGCTAAAACGGAGTTTGACGAAGAATATAATCAATATGTTTTAAAAAAATCAAATGAGTTAGCAAAAGATCAAACTTACTTTTTATATGGAATACCCAAAACAGTAATTCCCAAAATGCTATTTCCTCTACAAAATTATACTGATAAACAAGAAGTTAGAAATATTGCCGAAAAACATGGATTGCTAGTAGCTAAAAAACCAGATAGTCAAGAAGTATGTTTTATACCTAATAATAAGTATACAGATTTTTTAATAAAGAATATGAAAAATTCTCTAAAGAAAGGAAATATAGTGACTAAAAAAGGAGAAATATTAGGAAAGCATAATGGACTAATATATTATACAATAGGCCAAAGAAAAGGATTAGGAATTTCATATAAAGAACCATTATATGTTGTTGATTTGAAAAAAGAAGAAAATCAAGTAATAGTAGGAACAGAAGAAGAATTATATAAAAAAGAATTATATGCAAGTGAGCTTAACTTTTTATTATTTGATAAATTAGATAAACCAATGGAAGTAACAGCTAAAATAAGATATAGGGCAAAAGAAGCGAAAGCAAAAATTATACCAGTAGAAGAAGATAAAGTAAAGGTAGAATTTGAAAATCCACAAAGGGCTATAACTAGAGGTCAATCAGTTGTTTTTTATAAAGGAGATATAGTAGTAGGTGGAGGAAAAATTTTATAAGTGTCAAAATTTGTCGAAAAGTTCTTGTAAAATATTTTGATTTTTACTTGCAATTTGACAATTTGTATATTAAAATAAGTATACAAAAAATATTTTGTCAAATTTACTAAAACAAAATATTTAACCCCAAATATAGAAAGGTAGGAATTTTTATGGAAGAAAACGTAGCGAAACAAATTTTATCACAAGTTAGCATTATTGCTAGTAAAGTCGACAGTTTACAAGGACAATTTGATGGGATGCAAAACCAAATGGGAGGTATGCAACAACAAATAAAGGAGTTGTATAGAAACCAAATCAAAACTTGGGAAGAAATGCATGATATTAAGGAAGAACTAAAAGAAGAAATAACAGAGGTGAAACAAGAATTAAAAGAAGAGATAAAAGATGCAAAAGAAGAGTTAAGAGCAGAATTTAAAGCAGAAATATCACAAGTTAAAGCTAAAATTGATGAAGCTGAAGGAGCGGTAGTAGAAAACTGTGGTACAATAATACAAAGTGTGGAAAAACAACGTAGGATGGTAGAAAAGGTATTAAACGACCACGAAAGACGTATATGTAAAATAGAAAATAAAACACCAAAGTTTATACCAATACTTTAGAAGATAAAAACGTATTACTTTTTTGTAATACGTTTTGTTTTTTCTATAAATGAATTAAAAAACTATATATTATTTAAAATAACAGGAGCAACTTGTTTCTTTCTAGAAACAACACCCTCTAAAAATGACATATTGTCTTCTAATGTTGTATTAAATGCTTTCTCAAATGCCTCTGTATTATTACCTAAAACAATACATTGAGAATTACTATTTATAATATCTGTAATTAAAAATACAAATAAATTTAATCCATTAGAATTTATAAAGTTTTGAATAGCATTTTCAATTTCAGTCTTACCTTTTAATACATCTTCAATACAAGCAGTATTTACTTGAGCAACTTGGAATTTAAAATCTCCATTTGCGAATTCTTTTGAATCAATATTAATTAACCCGTCAGGTGTAAAATCACTTAAGTCAGTTCCTGCCTTTAACATATCTAATCCATATGTATTAACATCAATTTCAGCAATTTTAGCAAGTTCTTCACACGCAATTATATCTTCTTTGGTACAAGTTGGTGATTTGAATAACAATGTATCTGATACAATTGCAGAAAGCATTAAAACGGCTTCTTTTTTCTCAATTGTCATATTTTCTTCTTTAAATTTTTTGTAAAGAATAGTAGATGTACAACCTACTGGTTCTGCTCTATAATATAGTGGCTCAGCTGTTTGGAAGTTTGCAATTCTATGATGATCTACTACTGTTTCAATTTTTGCTTTTTCAATTCCATCTACGCTTTGTGAAAATTCGTTGTGATCTACTAAAACTACAGCTTGTCCATCTTCAACACAAGATATCATTCTTGGTGCTTCAATTCCTAAATAATTTAATACATAAGCTGTTTCTTTATTAACTTCACCAAGTCTTACAGCTTCTACATCAAAGCCTAAATTTTTATCAAATTTTTCCATAACTAAACTAGAACAGATTGAATCTGTATCTGGATTTTTATGTCCAAAAATTAATGTTTTATTTTCCATATATAAAATCTCCTTTATAATAAAATTCTAAACTATACTATACAAAAAAAATGACTAAAAATCAAGTTTTTAATCATTTTTTATATAAATTTTAACTTATAATTATAATCTAATAGCACTTTCAAGTCCAAGTTTAATCATTTGATTTAATGAGTTTTGTCTAGCATCAGCCGATATATTTTCATTATAAAAATATGAATCAACAACAGTGAGAATACAACTTGCCTTTTTATTTAATAATTTTGCATTATAAAATAACGCAAAAGCTTCCATTTCAGCACCTGAGATATTATATTCTTTTGGTAATCTTTCTAAGTATTTAGACATATCATTCATATAAGCATCGAAAACTTCACCACAAGCAATATTAGATTTTTTTATAGATATATCTATTGATTTTGCAGTAGCTTCAATTACAGAATTTAATTCATTACTTGAATTTATGAAATGACAGTCAGAATTATTTATACTTAAAGCATAATTACCTTCTGTATAAGAATTATCTACAAGTACTAAATCAAATAAATTTAAATCTTTATTATATCCTCCACAAGAACCTAACCTTATTATATTTTCTACATCATAAAATTTAAATAATTCATAAGAATAAATTCCCATACTAGGCATTCCCATTCCGTGAAGCCATAACAGTTATTTCTTTTCCTTTATATAAGCCTGTATATGCAAAAATGTTACGAACGGAATTTACAAGCGTAGCATTTTCTAAAAAATTATCAGCAATTAATTTTGCACGAAGTGGATCGCCAGGCATTAATACAGTTTTTGCGATTTCTCCTTTTTTTGCTTCAATATGTGGTGTCATAATAAAACCTCCTTAAATTATAACTATTATATACTAAATATTATAAAATAGTCTAGAAAAAGGCGACAAAATGTGATAAAATTATATATATTTTAAAGAAAGAGGAAGAAAATGAATATAGGATTTGTATCATTAGGATGTAGTAAAAATTTAGTAGACACAGAAATGATGATAGGATTATTTAAAGAACAAGCATATAATATTGTAAATAATCCAAGTGTTGCAGATATAATATTAATAAATACTTGTGGATTTATAGAAAGTGCTAAAGAAGAAGCAATCAATACAATTTTAGAAATGGCAGAATATAAAAAGAATAGATGTAAATATATTATAGCTACAGGTTGTTTAGTTAAAAGATATAAAGAAGAACTTGAGGCAGCATTACCAGAAGTAGATTTATTTATATCATGTGATGATTATAATAAATTTTGGAAAGAAGTAGAAAAACTTATTCTTACAGAAGAAAAAACATCAAGTTGTAGTTTAGAATATGATAAAAGAGTTATAACTACAGGGGATAAAATGGCATATTTAAAAATAGCAGAAGGCTGTAGTAATAGGTGTACCTATTGTGCAATCCCTAATATTAGAGGTCCATTTGTTAGTAGAAAAATAGAAGATATATTAAAAGAAGCAAAAGAGCTTGCAAATAAAGGAATAAAAGAATTAATAGTAATTGCACAAGATACAACCAAATATGGTATTGATATATATGGCAAACCAAAACTTGCAGAACTTTTAGATAGACTTTGTAAAATAGAAGGAATTGAATGGGTTAGATTTTTATATTCTTATCCAGAAACAATAACAGAGGAATTAATTAAGGTTGTAAAAAATAATGATAAAATATGTAAATATTTTGATATACCAATTCAACACATATCTAATACAGTATTAAAAAGAATGAATAGAAAAAGTAATGAAGAAACAATAAAAGATTTAATGAAAAATATAAGAAAAGAAATACCAGAAGTTATATTAAGAACTACTGTAATTGTTGGATTTCCAGGAGAAACTACAGAAGACTTTAATAAACTTTATGAATTTATTAAAGAAACTAAATTTGATAAATTAGGTGCATTTATGTATTCAAAAGAAGACGGTACACCTGCAGCAAGATTAAAAGAGCAAATTCATCCTCAAACTAAAAAAAGTAGATATAATAAAATAATGAAAGTACAACAAGAAATATCAAAAAATAATTTAGAAAGTAAAATTGGTAAAGTATATAAAACTTTAATTGAAGGAGTTTCATTTGACGGAAAATATTACATAGGAAGAACGTATATGGATGTTCCAGATATGGACGGAGTTGTTTTTATAGAAAATGAAAATAAGAGTAAAGATAAAATAGGTGAGTTTGTAAATTGCAAAATAACTGAAGTTAGAGACTATGATTTAGTCGGAAAATTTGAAGAAAATTGAAAAATGATAAAAAGAGCAGTATCAACTGCTCTTTTTATCAATAGTAAGACTATTTTTCCTCTTTGAATTGGTTGTTTGTCTTTGAATTGTTTTTTAATATTTCTTGTATTAATAACCAAATTAAGTCATATGAAGACATAGATAATCCTCCTTTTATAGAACATAAAATGATCCTCCTTTCATAATAAAAGATTATTTTTATTAGAACTTTGTTTCACTAAAAGCAATAAAATTAAAAAATGAGCGTGTGTAAAATTAAACTATAAAAACTATTGACAATATTCTACAAAATGTTGTAAAATATAAATCTAAAATAAGTAATGGAAACGCACACTATAAAAATAGTGACTAACGAACAACACATTTAATGTGTTGTTTTTTGTGCAAAAATATAGTAAAGAAGGGAGAAAAAATGAAACAATTAGATTTAGGAAAAGAAAAAATAGGTAAATTATTAATGGCATTTTCTGTACCATGTATTATTTCATTAGTAGTAAATGCACTATATAATATAATTGACCAAATATTTATTGGATGGGGAGTGGACTATTTAGGAAATGGTGCAACAAATATTATTTTCCCAATAACTGTAATATGTCTATCAGTTGCATTAATGTTTGGAGATGGAACATCAGCATATTTAAGTTTAAAACTAGGAGAGAAAAAGAAAAAAGAAGCAGAACGTGGTGTAGGAAATGGAATCATAGCATCTGTTATTTTATCTATCATATTAGGCATACTTATTCTAATATTTTTACCAAACTTAATCACTCTATTTGGAGGAACAGATAGCTTAAGACAATATGCTATGGATTATGGCTATATAATTGCTATTGGTATTCCATTTATGATGATAGGAACTACTCTAAACTCAATAATAAGAGCAGATGGTTCGCCAAAGTATGCAATGACATCTATGATTATTGGTGCTGTTTTAAACATTATATTAGATCCAATTTCTATATTTGTATTTGATATGGGAATTAAAGGAGCAGCACTTGCAACTATTATTAGTCAAATGGTAACTTTTTTAATTAATATACTTTATTTGAAGAAATTTAAAAGCATAGAAATTACCAAAAATAGCTTTAAAGTTTCTTTTAAATTAATAAAAAATGTAGCAATGCTTGGAATATCTTCATTTATTACACAAATGGCAATTGTAATAGTTATTACAGCACAAAATACACTATATAACATTTATGGAGCAAGTAGCAAATTTGGTACAGAAATACCAATTACTGTTCATGGAATTGTAATGAAAGTCAATATGATTTTAATAAGCATCATTATAGGAATTTCAGCAGGAAGTCAACCAATTGTTGGATATAATTATGGAGCAAAGAAATATGATAGAGTAAAACAAACATTAAAATATGTGCTATTATTAAGTACATTAGTGTCAATAGTATCATTCACACTATTTCAAACAATACCAGAAAAACTAATTAGTATATTTGGTTCTGGAGATGAACTATATAATGAGTTTGCTTGCCTAACATTTAGAATTTTCTTAATGTTAACTCTATGTAATGGAATTCAAATTTCATCAGGTATATTCTTCCAAGCAGTTGGAAAACCAACTAAATCTGCTTTTCTTACATTATCTAGACAAATTCTATTTTATATACCAGCAGCTATAATACTATCAAAATTCTATGGAGTTATGGGAGTTTTATATGCAGGACCAGTAGCAGATGGATTAGCATTTTTAATAGCAGTTACTTTATTAGTTTTTCAAGTAAAGAAATTTAATGAGGCTGAAAATAAAAATGAAAAAGAAGAAAAGATAGAAAATCCAAAAGAAACTTCAAATGAAAAAAGCGATTTAATAATTACAATTAATCGTGAATATGGTTCTGGAGGTAGATATGTTGGAAAAATACTTGCTGAAAAACTAGGAATAAAATTATATGATAAAGATTTAATAATGATGGTATCAAATGAAAGTGGATTATCAGCAGCATATATTGAAGAAAAAGAACAAAGTATAACAGATAAATTATTATCGAACTTCAATTCACAATATTATAATAATTTAACAAATGATGATAATTTATTTATTGCAGAAACAAATGCCATTAAAGAAATAGCAAAAAAGGGTTCTTGTGTAATTGTTGGCAGATGTGCTGATTACATATTAAAAGAACAAGAAAATGTATTTAAAATTTTCTTATATAGTGATGATGAGGGAAAAGTTAAAAGAACAGTAAAATATTATGGCTTAGAAGAAAAAAATGCATTAAAAGAAATCAATAAGATAAATAAAGCAAGAGCAAATCATTATAAGCACTATACAGGACAGGTTTGGAAAGATTTAGATAATTATGACTTTAGTATAAATGTAGATAAGCTTGGAATAGAAAAAACAGTTAAAACTATTGAAAAAATGATAATAGAACGTAACAATGTAGGTGTGAAAAAATAAAAAAATAGAGAACATATTACTAGAGAGGGTAATGTGTTCTTTATTTTTTATTTAGTAATATGGATAATTGAAATTGCACATATAACTTTCTAAAGTGAGAATAGTTAATCTAGACAAAGCTCAAATAAAAAATGTTACTTTATATGATGAAAGAACTCTAGTAAATATAGTAATTTTAAAATTTTTGTAGTATAATTATAATTGTATTAATATTTTGGAGGTAAAGTATATGAATTCAAAAATATACTTAGATAATAATGCCACTACAAAATGCGATGATGAGGTTTTAAATGCAATGTTACCATACTTAAAAGAAGATTATGGTAATCCTAATAGTATATATTCATTTGGTAAAGATATTAAAGATAAAATTACTTTAGCTAGAAAAAATGTTGCTAAATTATTAAATGCAAATGAAAATGAAATTGTTTTTACAAGTTGTGCTAGTGAAAGTAATGTTACTGCTATAATGAGTGCTATTAGAAATAATCCGTTAAAAAAACACATTATAACTACTAAAGTTGAACATGCTTCAATAATAGAAACTATGAAATATCTTGAAAGTATTGGCTATAGAATAACTTATTTATCTGTTGATACAGAAGGAAGAATAGATTTAGAGGAATTAAGAGCTTCTATTACTGATGATACTTTACTAATCGCAATTATGATGGCTAACAATGAACTTGGCAATATTTTTCCTATTAAAGAAATTGGTGAAATTGCTAAAAACCATAGTATTCTGTTCCATTGTGATTCAGTTCAAGCTATTGGCAAAATGAAAATTGATGTTAAAGAAATGAATATTGATACTTTATCTATGTCAGGACATAAAATTCATGCTCCAAAAGGAATTGGCGTTTTGTATATTAAAAGTGGAATCCATTTTACCCCTTTGATATTTGGGCATCAGGAAGAAAATAAACGTGGGGGAACGGAAAATGTTCCTTACATAATAGGTCTTGGTAAAGCTGCAGAAATACTCTTAAAAGAACAAGATGAAATTAATACTAAATTAGAATACTTAAGAAACAAATTAGAAAGAGATATAGAAAATAATATATTAGATATACATATTTATGGAGATTTAGAAAACAGATTACCCAATACTACTAATATAGCTTTTAAAGGTGTAAAAGGAGAAGAAATCTTGTTAGTTTTAGAAAGCTATAATATATATATTGGTACTGGTTCTGCATGCAATTCTAAACTCGCAGAACCATCATATGTTTTAGTTGCATGTAATGCTAATTTGGAGGAATATAGCCCTATAAGAATAAGTTTGGGAAAATATAATACCGAAGAAGATATAGATAATTTTGTGAAGAAATTATCTAATGCAGTAAATATGCTAAGAAATTTAAAAGGAAATAAAAAATATGAAAAATAGAAATGAAACTTTATATGTCAAGCCTGGTGAAGATAATTGCCCAGCAGATGCTCTGATGATGGATTTTAGAAAGAAAATAAATAATACTAAAAAATATTCAAACAATATTGAGTTTTCTAAAAATAGTGTGGAATTTTTTAGAACTATGGCCAATATAATTGAAGAAAGCGAAGAAAACATAAAGTTCTATTGGCACGAAGTTCTTGAAGAAAATTTACCACCACTTATTGTAAAATTAAGAAAAAGTAAAGAGAGATATTATTTACAATATTTAAAAGAACTTGGAAAAGAAGAAAAAACTATTATAAAAGGAAAACAAAGAAAAGGGAAAAATAAAAATGGAAAATTACAAATAAATAAAGATGTTGAGGAGGAAAGATAAATGTCTGTACTAATTAATTTTAAAATATGTGATAATGATAAAGCTTGCAGTGGAATGGCTATATGTCCTAATAATGTATTTGAATGGGACGAGAAAAAAAGTACTTTAGTAATACATAATGAGAGATGTATTAGTTGTGGTTTGTGTGAAAAAGCTTGTATGGTATCAGCAATAAGAGTTGCAAAAACAGAAGAAGAGTATAAAAAAATAGAAAAAGAATTTGATGATGATCCAAGAACTATAAATGATTTGTTAGTTGATAGATATGGAGCAACGCCAATTGATGAAGCAATGATAGGTAAACAACAAGAAATAGATATTAAATTATTAGATGCTAAAAGACCATTAATAGTTGAACTCTATAATGAAGAGTCTATAATGTGTTTATTAAAAAGTATACCTATCAAAAATATAGCAGATACTTTTGATACAGAAACGAGATATAGAAAAATTGAAGTCATCTCAGATGATTTATTAAATAAATATGACATAAAAGAATTGCCTTCGCTTCTTTTCTTTAACAAGGGAAAGTATGTAGGGAAAATTGAAGGATATGTTGATGAAGATAGTAAAGAAGAATTATTAACTAAAGTGCAAGAATTTAAAAATAAATAAATATAATATAAAATAAAGTTAATATTATTAAAAACTAAACAATCATATTTATCTAATGGGATGTATTAACAATCAATAATGCTTATAAGAATAATCAATGAAGCCATTTATGGTGCATTGATTATTCTTATATTTTTAACTTTCTAACTTTCAATAAAAAGAGCTTTTGCAATATATGGTAATACATCAGTATAATCATACCAACCAGATTTTCTAGGACCGTTTATATCACCATTTGGATTAGATACATAAACTTTAGAAATATTATCTGTTGCGAGAAGTAACATATAATGAGAAGAAGTAGTCCATTTACTACTAGGTTTATCCCAAACACAAATTAAAATAGGCTTGTCTTCTTTTAACCAATCAAAAATATAGTCCTTCTCAAAAAAATTACTAGCATATTTAAAATCTGAATTATCAATTCCAAAATAGTTTTCTAATTCAAAAGAAATAAGGTTACCTGCTAAATGATCATTTTTATTAGGTGCATATTTTTTTCTTAAATCTTCAGGAGTATAATTTTTACCATATCCACTTGCAAGAGTAGCAAGACAAGTAATTCCACAACCATTTTCAGACATTGTTCCACCCCAATAATAACGTTCAGCCCAAGAACTATTTCCATTTTGCTTATATTCTTTATAAGTTTTTCCGTTAGATGTCGTAAAAGTAGTTACATATCCATCTTTTCCGGAAATAGATTTTTGACCAATTCCTGAATAATTAACATTACTTGATGCTGAAACTAATGTATATTTTGAGAAGAATTTATTTCCTATATAAAATGCACATATTATAAAAAGTATAATAAAAATAATTAACTTTATATAAGATTTCTTTTTCTTTCTTTTCATAGTATCCCTTTCACCTCTTGAGTAATTATATAAAATTTTTAGGGATTAGGTTTTAAGATTTTATGAAAATAACTTAAGATTTTATTAAAATATAAAGTATGTACAAATCGCCATAAAAGTATAGTTAATCATTTGAATATTACGTCTTTTTATGTTAAAATGTTAATCAATAATAGTAGTTCATTTAAAATGGGAGGTAAAATGGAAATAAGAAGAATAACATTAAAGGATTTAAATAGAGTATTCGAATTACTAAATGAATTATATGAAAACAAGTTGAAATATGATAAATTTTCTCAAATTTATCAATTAAAATTAAATGATATAAATAGTTATTATATAGTAGCAATTTTAGATAATAAGCTTGTAGGGGTATTAACTTCAGAAATTCAAGTTAAACTTCATAGAGCAAAAAAACAAAGTTTTATTGAAGATTTAATTGTTGACAAAGAATATAGAAATAGAGGAATTGGTAAGCAACTATTACAAAATGCGGTATGGTATGCAAAAAGCAATGATTGTGAAGTAATAGAATTAACCAGTCACATAAATAATGAAAATGCACATAGCTTTTATGAAAATAATAATTTTGTAAAACACTCTTACAAATTTAAACAATATTTAAATTAGGTAAAAATTAATAAGATTAAAGATAGGAGATAAATATGGAACAAGAAGCAAAATGTAAATTAGTAATTTTTTCAGATATACATTATGCACCAGAAAGACCAGTAAACAATGGGTCAAAAATAGATAGAAAATTAACTGAATATGCAATTCCTTTATTAGAACAGTTAATAGAAAAAATCAATAAGGAAATAAATCCTGATGTAGTTATAAATTTAGGAGATTTAATAGAAGATTTTAATGATCATGACAAGGATATTGATAATTTAAATTTCATATGGAAATTTTTAAAAAGTATAAAAGCGCCATTTTATTCTGCGACAGGTAATCATGATTTACGTTCTATGAATTCAAGAACAGAGGTAGAGAAAATTATGGGATATGAACATTCTACTTTTTCACTAGATATGTTAGGATATCATTTTGTATTCTTAGGAATGGAAGTAAATCCAGAATTAGGTGTAGCTAATGGAGGGATATTTAAAACACAATCTATATCTAAAGAAGATATAGAATGGTTAAAAAATGATTTAGAAAAAAATAACCTACCATCTTTAGTATTTACTCATTTTGGAATTGCAGAGGATAATATGGAGGGGAATTATTGGTTTAGTTCTTGTCCTGAAAGAGCTCTTTTAGGTAATAGAAAAGAAGTAAAAGATATATTAAAAAATGACGAAAATTTAATAGCTGTTTTTTCAGGACATCAACATTGGACTAAAAAAGTAGTAGAAGATGGAATAAGTTATTATGTAGTAGGATCATTAACAGAGAATGCTAATGATGATGGAATACCAGATGGAGTATATTTTGAGATTATTTTAAAAGGAAATAAAATAGAATTAAAAGAAAACCATTTAAAATTAAAAGTATAAGATTTTAGTCTTATACTTTTAATTTATTTATAATCTTAATTTCATCATAAAGTTTATTTATCATAAACTTTTTACTTTCTACTGCTTCTTTATATTCTTCTAAAATTTGTTTATAATTTTCTATAGTTTCTCCTCTTTTAAAAAGTGCTTTTATTCCATTAAAATAATATTCTTTCTTTTTTTCCTTTTTTGCTGAAAGCATTTTTTCATTAAATTTATCTATTAATTTCAGTCTTTCAATTTCATTTAATAAATGAGACACATATTCTTTAATACAAGAGATTTCATACATAGTGTCATCAATAACAACTTTAAATAATTTTTTTAGAACTTTAGGATTAATTTTCCCTAATTTAGAATCCTTCGATAATTGGTCTAATGCAATTGTCTTTGCATACTCTTCGCTTTGGGCTTCCTTTATTAATATTTTTAAGGTTTCAGAAATATTTACGTGAGTTTTATAGTGTCTTTTACTTACAAGAGCATCATATTCATCAGCAACACGAAGGATTTGAGCCATATATGGAATATCTTTTTTTGTAGCACCATTTGGGTAACCAGTTCCATTTAATGATTCATGATGGTATAAAGCTCCATCAGCATATGGACGTAATTCTAAATCTTTATAACATAAATCATATCCTAGCTTTGTATGCTTCTTCATAATTTCAAATTCTTCTTCGGTTAATTCGTCAGGTTTTGTTAAAATTTCTAAAGGAATAAATAGCTTTCCAATGTCATGCATATATGCACAACAGGTACAGTAAAAGGTAAAACTAGAATTACAATGTAAATATTCACAAAGTCTATAAACTAAATTTGCAACGTTTTCACTATGTTTTCTAGTAATTAAATCATGTGAGGCAAGTAAATCTAATTGGTATTGTATTTTGGGATTTAAATTGTATAATTTGAAATTAAATGGACTATAAAAATCATAAGTTTCTTTTATCATATGTATATCTCCTAACTAAATTTATAAAAGTATTATAACATATGAGTGAAAAAAGTAAAATCATTTTAGATGAAATAAATATATAACATTTTCATTAATAACTAATTAATTATAAAACTTTGCAAAAAAATGTTGCATTTTGTATCTGGAAATGTTAAACTAGATACATAGAGTTAGAGAATAGATTAAAAAAAAACCGATTTTTCAGGAATTTTTTTAATCTGTTTTTTGTTTTTATGAGTTTTTAGGAGGAAAGAAAAAATGAACACTAAATATGTATTTGTTACAGGAGGAGTTGTATCAGGTCTAGGAAAAGGAATTACTGCAGCATCTCTTGGAAGATTATTAAAAAATAGAGGTTATAAAGTAACAATTCAAAAATTTGACCCATATATAAATGTAGATCCAGGAACAATGAGTCCCTTTGAACATGGTGAAGTTTTCGTGACAGATGACGGAGCAGAAACTGACTTAGATTTAGGACATTATGAAAGATTTGTTGATGAAAATTTAACAAGAAATTCTAGTATAACAACAGGAAGAATTTATTCAAATGTAATTGAAAAAGAAAGAAGAGGAGATTACTTAGGAAAAACTGTACAAGTTATACCTCATATAACTAATGAAATAAAAGAAAATGTATATAGTTTTGAAAATGATGATATTGATGTTGTTATTACAGAAATAGGTGGAACAGTAGGAGATATAGAAAGTTTACCTTTCTTAGAAGCAATACGTCAAATTGGTCTAGAGAAAGATCCAGAAGATGTAGTATATATACATGTAACACTACTTCCATACATATTTGGTTCAAATGAAATAAAATCAAAACCAACACAACATTCTGTAAAAGAATTACAAAGTTTAGGAATTAAACCAGACATTTTAGTTTGTAGAACAGAAAGTGATATACCAGAAAGTATAAAAGATAAACTAGCACTATTTTGCAATGTTAGAAAATCAAGTGTTATTCCAAATCAAACAGCAGACTGTCTATATGCAGTTCCATTAATGCTAGAAGAAGTAGGACTTGCTAAAGAGGTCTGTAGAAAGTTACATTTAGAAGAAAGAACACCAGATAACCAAGAATGGGAAGAAATGATTTCAAATATTAGAAAAATTAAAGAAGATGAAATCGTTACTATTGGAATTGTTGGTAAATATATTCAACTTGAAGATTCTTATCTTTCAGTTGCAGAAAGCATTACGCATGCAGGGTTCGCAAATAATGTAAAAACAAAAGTAAAATTTATTGATTCAGAAACAGTAACGAAAGAAAATGCAAAAGACATTTTACAAGGCTTAGATGGAATAATTGTACCAGGTGGCTTTGGAAATCGTGGTATAGAAGGAAAAATTCAAACAATTAAATATGCAAGAGAGAACAATATTCCATTCTTAGGAATATGTTTAGGAATGCAAATGTCAGTTGTAGAATTTGCAAGAGATGTTTTAGGAATTACTGATGCAAATTCAGCAGAATTTGATGAAATATGTAAAAATCCAGTAATACATATAATGGATGATCAAATTGGAATAGATAAAAAAGGTGGAACAATGAGACTTGGAACATATCCATGTTCTATAAAACCAGGAACTTTAGCCCAAAAAATATATGGAACAGATAAAATAGATGAAAGACATAGACACCGTTTTGAGTTTAATAATACCTATAAAGAAAGAATTGAAGAAGCAGGAATGATATGCTCTGGAACATCTCCAGATGGAAGATTAGTTGAGATAGTAGAAATACCATCACATCCATTCTTTATTGCAGGACAATTCCATCCAGAATTTAAATCAAGACCAAATCGTCCAGCACCATTATTTAAAGCATTAGTAAAAGCTGCAAAGGAATGTAAGAAATAGGAGTAACATTTTTCACAATCACAAACCAAATAAAAAGACAATAAATTATGACAATCACACACAAAAACGCTTATAAATAGCGAAAAAAGCGGAATTTTGTCGAAATAAAATTCTTGACAATAGTCCTATGAATGATATTATAGAATAGTAAAAAGTTCTAGTTAAATATCAATTTGTTAAATATTTTATAATATTCTATAAAATCATAATAGGGAGGAAATTTTATGAGAAAATTTAAAAAAGTAATTATAATTTGTTTAGTTTTTTTTATGGCTGTATACATACCAGCTATGTCAATGGCATCAAGTAGTGATGAAGAAGTAAAGTATGAACTTCAAAATTGTGAAGAAACTATAATGCTTCCTGAAATGAAAGGAAGAGCAGCTCTTAAACCATATAGTTGGTATTTTAAGAGACGTCAAATAATAAAAATTCATCGTACAACAGTGAATACACCGTTAATATTAACAGTAAACATTGGGCCTACTAGCCCATTAGATGTATCTATATGGGATGAAGATTGTAATGATATAGTTGGAATGACACAAAGGCTTCCACAAAATACAACAAACACATTAATTTGGAATGATTTGGGAAATCGTGAAACAGTCTGCATGTTTATGACGACATATCAAGATGTAAATGTAAGTCTATCAGGTTCTATATCGTATTAATAGGACATTATAGAATATTATAAAATATGATTAATAGATAATGTTTATAGCGATAAGGTTATGAATATTATCTATTTTAAAATAATGATATATTATTAAAATGGGATGATGTAAAAATGATAGTAAATCAAATTAAAAGTATATTAAGAAATAAAGCTAATGTTATTTATATAGTAATAATGGTTGTATTATTTGTAGCATTAAATATATCTATAAATATACAAACTATCATAGATGTTTTTTTTGATGTACAAATGAATAATTATACTGAAAAAATGAAGGTTGAACAAATAAAAGAAGTAAAGATAGAACAAGTAACATATATATCTAGTTCTAATTTTAGATTAACAGAAGAGAAAGAAAGAGAAATCAAAAACATCAAACATGTAGAAAAAATAGTAAATCATAATGAGATATGTTATATTATTGTTGATGATTGGAAAGATATAGAATATGTTCAAAATGTATTAGATAAAAAGGGTATACAAATTAGCAGAGTATTAGTTGGAATAGATATGGAAAATTTATATAAAAGTTATTCTCAAGTATGTATGATGCTAAGAGCAGTTATGTATATAATTATACTTGCAACTATATTAATGTTATATTTTTGTTATAAAAACATATTAAGAAATGAACAAGAAAATATAAAGCTATTAACTATTATAGGATATAACAAAAAAACAAGGAAAAGAATTTTATATTTAGATTTATTAGCATTAGTATTAATAGCATTAGTATTTGCACTACTAATAGAGGGAATTATATATATAAATATTATGATTAATATTAATAAGCAAGTATCCTTAAGTATTATAGAGAATATAGTTAGTAATTTATTGATTATAGGATTGCCTCTAATTGCTTGCATACAAAAGCAATTAAAAAATAATTAAAATGAAAGGTTAAAATAATGATTGTAGCAGAAATTAAAGAGGGTTATAAAGAATATATTAAGGCAAAAGAAAAAATTATAATTTTAGAAAATATTAATGTGAAATTTGAAACCGGTAAAATGTATGCAATTACAGGAAATTCAGGAGAAGGAAAAACCACCTTATTAAATATTATAGGAACTGTAGATAATTTGACAAATGGAAAAGCGTTGATAAATAATAAAGAAATTATAGAATTAACAGAAAATGAAAAAGCAATATTAAGAATGTCACAAATTGGTTTTGTTTTTCAAAATTTTTATTTAAATAAAAATATGACAGTAGAAGAGAATATTATGCAACCATTATTTATTAATGAAAAATATGACAAGAATAATATGAAGAGGAGGACACAAGAGCTGATAAAACAATTAGGGTTGAATTCAAGGGAAAAACACTTTCCATATGAATTATCAGGAGGAGAACAGCAGAGAGTTGCAATAGCTAGAGCTATTGCAAATGATCCTAAAATAATTTTAGCAGATGAACCAACAGGAAATTTAGATAGTAATAATGAGAGAAAAGTATTAGAAATATTGAAAAAACTAAGTCAAAATGGGAAATGTGTTATAGTTGTTTCACATAGTAACGAAGTAAAAAAATATGCAGATGTAGTATTGAATTTAGAAAAAGGAAAATTAGAGATAAATGAAATCTAGTAAAATTATAGAGATATCATTACATAGAATTAAGCAAAATAGGAAAAGAAATTTAATAGTAATGTTGCCAGTATCGACGATTTTAATAATTATGCTTGTTGTAAATATGATTGGATATTCAATGGAACAATATATAGATAATATTAAAAACAACATAGATCTAAGGACAATAGGTGGGTTGATGTATAAACCCGATATGTATGAAGAAACTGTAAAAAAAATAATGGAAATTACAAATGTTGAAATGGTAATAGGACAAGATGAAGAAAGGGTAATGGCAAAGGAAATATGCGATCAATTAAAAAAAGGGAAAGCTGATGGAACAGTTTATTTGAGACCAGTTAATCAAAAAGTTTGCCCAAATGTTGTATGTGGAAGAAAAATAGAAGATGGAGATTCTTTAAAAATTGTAATGCCTAGTAAAATATATGCGGGGGATTGGAGGAAATATGATGATCCAATTTTAGAAAACGAATATATAGATGGAAAACAATTTTTGGAAAAGAAAATAACGATTAATTTTTATGCAAGCAATGGTAAAAGTATTGATAAAGAATTTGAGGTGGTGGGAATATATGATAGCGAAAAATACAATGAAAATCAAGAATTGTACGTTCCTGCACATATTATCAAGCAATTAAATAAAGAATTACGGTTATGAACCAACTTATTTCCAAATGCATGTAATAGTCGATAAACTAGAAAATGTTGACAAAGTAGAAAATGAAATATATGAAAAAAATATAATACAAAAAACAAGTATACAGTTAGAAATGGAAGAAATAGGTAAAACAACCAAAAGTCAAGCAAAGGGAAATATATTAAATGAACTTAATATTTCAATGTATACATATGATATTATAAAAAAAATAATTTTGTTTTTATGGGGAATATCTGCAATAATTTTATTGATAACAATCATAGTAACAAATATGAATAAAAACTATATACAAAAGAATGAATTAGGGATTTATAAAATACAAGGATATAAAAATAGTGACATACATAAGATCATGATACTGGAAAATGTATTTGTTGGTTTAATAAGTGCAATAATAGCTTTAATAGGTTTTAAAATAGTTAAAGTAATTATGAATATTATATTGAATATTATTATAAATACAGATACAATTAGTATAAAGGGATATCAGTTAAAACAAGAACTATATTATCTTACACAAATTCCTCAAAGAGTTAATCTAATATTTATAATAGAAATAATAGTATTTATAGTCAGTATAATTACTATAAATACATTTTTAATTAATAGAAAAATACTAAGTA
The DNA here is from genome assembly GCA_948896235.1 of uncultured Clostridia bacterium. Taxonomy (GTDB): domain Bacteria; phylum Bacillota; class Clostridia; order TANB77; family CAG-508; genus RGIG8482. The sequence goes on along the minus strand of CAQUUC010000002.1, from coordinate 27,466 downwards.
AACCAATAAGAAATATTTTGAAAGAATAAAAATAATATCAATATGGTTCTAAAAGAAAAGTAAAAATAGTATTATATAAAGAATGTGCTTATTATATGAAGTACATTCTCTTTTTGTGAAAAATGTGTGAATTTTTATAAATTCTATTGACATTTGAAAGTATTGGGTATAAATTATTAGCAGTCGAAGAAATAGAGTGCTAATATTAAGAGATTTTTTACAAAATTCTTCGAATTTTAAAGGAGGTAATTTAAATGTTAAAACCATTACAAGACAGAGTAGTCATTAAAATGATAGAAGGTGAAGAAACTACAAAAAGTGGAATAATTTTAGCATCTAGTGCAAAAGAAAAACCACAAATAGCAGAGGTTTTAGAAGTTGGACCAGGACTTACAAATTCAGATGGAAAATTAGTTCCTATGGAGGTAAAAAAAGGAGATAAAGTTGTTGTAAGCAAATATTCAGGAACAGAAATAAAATACGAAGGAGAAGACTTAATAATAGTAAGACAAAGTGACATCTTAGCAGTAGTAGAATAGAAAAAAGAAAGGATTTGATTTAAAATGGCAAAGGAAATTAAATATGGCGAAGAAGCTAGAAAAAAATTATTAGATGGTGTTAATAAATTAGCAGACACTGTTAAAGTAACACTTGGACCAAAAGGAAGAAATGTAGTATTAGATAAAAGCTTTGGAGCACCACTTATTACAAATGATGGTGTTACAATTGCAAAAGAAATAGAATTAGAAGATCCATATGAAAATATGGGAGCAAGACTTGTTAAAGAAGTATCTACAAAAACAAATGATGTAGCAGGAGATGGAACAACAACAGCTACAGTACTTGCTCAAAGTATGATAAAAGAAGGAGTAAAAAATGTAGCTGCTGGTGGAGATCCAATGGCAATAAAAAGAGGAATGGATAAAGCAGTAGAAGTTGCTGTAGAAGAACTTAAAAAAATTAGTTCAAATGTAAACGGAAAAGAAGATATAGCAAGAGTCGCTACAATTTCTGCAAATAATAAAGAAATAGGAACATTAATTGCAGATGCAATGGAAAAAGTATCTAAAGATGGTGTTATTACAATAGAAGAATCAAAAACTTCAAATACATATGTAGATGTAGTAGAAGGAATGCAATTTGATAAAGGATATGTATCACCTTATATGGCAACAGATACAGAAAAAATGGAAGCAGTTATGGATAATCCATATATATTAATTACAGATAAAAAAATAAGCAATATTCAAGAAATACTTCCACTATTAGAAAGCTTAATGCAATCATCAGGAAAATTAGTAATTATATGTGATGATATTGAAGGAGAAGCATTATCAACATTAATTCTAAACAAATTAAGAGGAGTTTTAAATGTTGTAGCAGTTAAAGCACCAGGATATGGTGATAGAAGAAAAGAAATGTTAGAAGATATAGCTATTTTAACTGGAGGAGAAGTAATTACCTCTGATTTAGGACTTGAGCTAAAAGAAACTACTATTGACCAATTAGGTAGAGCAAGACAAGTAAAAGTACAAAAAGAAAATACAATAATTGTTGATGGTGCAGGTGATAAAGAAAAAATTGCAGAAAGAGTAAAACAAATTCGTGTAGCACTTGCTGAAACACACAGTGAATATGATAGAGAAAAACTACAAGAAAGACTTGCAAAAATTGCAGGAGGAGTTGCAGTAATTCAAGTAGGAGCAGCAACAGAAGTAGAAATGAAAGAAAAGAAACTAAGAATTGAAGATGCTCTATCTGCAACAAAAGCAGCGGTTGAAGAAGGAATAGTTGCAGGTGGTGGAACAGCATATGTAAATATTAGTAAAAAAGTAGAGGATATGATAAATACTTTAAAAGATGATGAAAAACTAGGAGCAAAAATTGTTTTAAAAGCATTAGAAGAACCAATAAAACAAATAGCTGTAAATGCAGGACTTGAACCAGCAGTGATATTAGAAAGAGTAAAAACAAGCGAAGTTGGATTTGGATTTGATGCAAGTCAAGAACAATATGTTGATATGAAGAGAGTGGGAATAGTAGATCCTACAAAAGTTACAAGAAGTGCATTACAAAACGCGGAAAGTATAGCATCTATGGTACTTACAACAGAATCTATTGTAACAGATAAAAAAGAAGAAAAATCATGTAGTTGTGGACATAATGATATGTCTGGGGATATGGGGGGAATGTATTAATTTAAAAGTTAGAAATTAGAAACTAGAGGTTAGAAAATGGGGGAATATAAATTATTCTCTCATTTTTTAACTAAAAATTGTCAAGAAGATTAAAAAATAAAAGAGAATATGTTATTATATATAAAGAAGGAGATAAAGTTATAAATGATTTTTTAGAAGAAGCAAAGAAAAAAGGAAAAATTAAAGACTTAGAAGATGCATTTAAAGAATATCCAGTAGAAGAATATCATCAGGGAAAAATTGAAAATATATTACAAGTATCAGAAGAAAGAGACGAATATTATTTTATTTAAAATTGGTGTTGTAGATAAAGAAAGAGTAGAACAATATAAGAAAAAATATCTGGAAATTTAATTACAAAAAAGAGGAGTATTCTATAAAAAGAATAGCTCCTCTTTTTGGGAATAAGTTAGAAATTAGTAAGCTAAATTCTAACTTTTAATTGCTAAACTTTAATTAGCAACATCCGCAGTTATTGTTACCACCGCAGCAACATAAAACTATTAATATAACGATAATTATCCAAATGCAGTTATCACCACCGAAACCACATCCGCATCCGCAACCTCTGTTTTCTGGCATATGAATTCCCCCCTTTCAAAATAATAAATGTACTTTTCTGTTAGGGTAAGACATACTAGTTGCAGTTTCTGCTACAACAGCTGTTGCCACAGTTACAGAAAAGTAGTAAGAATAAGATAATGAACCACAAAATCTCACAATTACAACAATTTCCCATTTAAGCAACCTCCCTATAAAGAACTAAGTTTTTTGTTCTTTTGTATGATATATACTATTCTTGCTTCAAAAAAAGTGTTACAAATTTTAGAAAACTACTTGCATTAAAATTTGCCATATGATAACATATCAATATGACAAATTAAGGAGGTGAAAAATATGAATGAAAAACTAGCACAAGAAATCTTAAACAGATTAGACAGAATTGATGCTACTCAAGAAGAACTAAAAGCAGGTCAAGAAGAATTGAAAGCAAATCAAACAATAATGCAATATGAAATAGCTGATTTAAAAGAGAGTCAAGCTATAATGCAAGATGAAATTAAAAGCGTAAAAAGAGGGCAAACAATAATACTACATAGTGTTACACAGATGAAAAAAGATGTGGTCTATTTAAAAAGTACAGTAAAACACCTTGATGATAGAATTGATGCTGTTTTAATGGATGTAGAAACAGTAGATAAAAAGGCTGAAGAACTGAAAATGGTCCAATAATCTAAAAAGGGAAGAATAAAACTAAGAACGAAGCTGGGGGCTCGTTTTAGTTTGCATTAAGTTTATACTCACAGTAAACTTAATTCAAAATAAATTTTAAAATTCAAAAAAGATATAATTAATAAATAATTTAATTCTAAAAATTATTCCAAAAAACTATACAAAAAATAACAATAAATGATATAATCCATATGAAGTTATAAACATAGGAGAAGAGGGTATTTATATGGGAAATATTGTTTTATTAGACGAACTTACAATAAATAAAATTGCAGCTGGAGAAGTTGTAGAAAGGCCAGCATCTGTAATAAAAGAGATGGTAGAAAATTCGATTGATGCAGGTGCAACTAATATAAATATAGAAATAAAAAATGGTGGAATATCGTATATCCGTATAACTGATAATGGAAAAGGTATTGAAAAAGATGATATGGAAATTGCATTCGAGAGACATGCAACAAGTAAAATTAGAAGCGCTGAAGATTTAAAAGAAGTTAAGTCTATGGGCTTTAGAGGAGAGGCGTTAGCAAGTATTGCCGCAATTGCAAATGTAGAAATGATTTCAAGAACTAAAAATGAAGAGATAGGAAATAGAATTGTAGTAGAAGCGGGAAGAGTACTTTTGTTTGAGGAAACTGGATGCGGGCTTGGAACTACTATAACAGTAGAAAATTTATTTTTTAATACTCCAGTAAGATATAAATTTTTGAAAAAGGATTATACAGAATCTGGATATATTGAAGATGCAGTTACAAGACTTGCTTTAATTCACCCTGATATTTCATTTAGATTAATAAACAGTGGAAAAACGATAATTCAAACATCAGGCAATGGTAAGATACAAGATGTAATTTATTCAATCTATGGTAAAGATATTGCAAATAGTATTTTAGAAGTAAATTACACATATGAAGATATTCACGTAACAGGAGTTGTTGGAAAACCAGAAATAGCAAGATCAAATCGTTCTAACCAAATTTTCTTTGTAAATGAAAGATATATTAAGGATAAAACATTATCAGGAGCAGCAGAAAATAGCTTTAAAGGTTTACTTCCAATAGGAAAATATGGATTTTTAGTATTAAATATAGATATGGATCCAAGTATGGTGGATGTTAATGTTCATCCAGCTAAATTAGAAGTAAGATTTCAAGAAGAAAACAAAGTATTTAAAGCAATTTACCATGCCATAAAAGATACACTACTTAAGGCAGAATTAATTGAAAATACTGAAAAAACAATAGAGGAAATAGAAAATAATAAACCAAAATCAAGTATTACAGATTTATTTAGAAAAATAAAGGCACAAGAAGTAGAACCAAAAGAAAATATGATTGAACAAATATATAACAATAGAGAAGAAATAAAAGTAGCTAAAGAAGAACCAGAATTTGAAAAATTGGCTGAAGACAAAACAATGCCTAACCAAGATAAAAAAATGGATGTTTTTAAAGAGTTAATTGCAATGCAAAAACGTTTAAAAGAAGAAGCAGAAAGTGATCCAAATTTACATACAAACATTGATATATTAATGCAAGATACACAAAAATTACAAGATGGAGAAAACAGTAATTCTGAACAAGGTTTAGATAATAAAAATGTAGATTCTTCTGAAGTACAAGTTGTTGAGGATAATATAGAAAATGCGCAAGATAGTATAGAGTTAAAAGAAGATACAGAAAATTATGAAACGATAGGATTAGGAACAATAGAAAGCATAGAAACAGTAGATTCTAATAATGAAATGAATGTAAAATATGAAAACGAATCTTTAGAAAATAGTGTAAATGAAGAGATAATTGAAGAAAAATTAAATCAAAATTTATATGTAGAAGATAAACAAGAAGAACAAAACACAAGAAAGTTTACAAGTGAAGAAGTACAAGAAATGATGGACAAGTTAGAAACAATAGAAAATGTAGAGGAAAGTCCAGAATTTTCAAATATGTATGAAAAAATATTTGGAAAACTACCAGCATCAGTAGAAGAAGAAAAGAAAAAAGAAGAAGAAAAAATTAGTGCATATGAACTAATAAAAGATAACAATATTTCTGTTTTTGAAAACATACCAGAATACCAAAAACCAGTATATAAATTAGTGGGAATTGCTTTCAATACATATATAATAATTGAAATAAAGAATGAATTATATATGATAGATCAACATGCAGCACACGAAAGAGTAATGTATGAAAAAGTAAAGAAAAATTACTATTCTGGATTAGACAAAAATTCTCAAATGTTATTATTACCTGATGTTATTACTCTAACACATAAAGAAATGGATATCTTAAATGATAATGTTGAAATGTTTGAAAAAGCAGGATTCGTATTCGAAGAATTTGGAGATAACACAATAAAATTGACTGGAGTACCAGATATCTGTCTAGAAATAGATACAAAAGAACTATTCTTAGAAACCTTAGATGAAATTAATCAAGTTGCAAGAACTGCAAAACAAGAAATCGAAGAAAGATTTATAGCAACAGTAGCATGTAAAGCAGCAGTGAAAGCAAATATGGATTTAACAAATGAAGAAGTAGATAGCTTAATGGAAGAATTGTTAAAACTACCAAATCCATTCACATGCCCACATGGAAGACCAACTGCAATAAAAATGGATAAAAATGATATGGAAAAGAAATTTGCAAGAAGAAAATAAAAAATCTTAAAGAACAACTATATTAGAACAAGTTAAATATATACTATATAAAACTAAAGGAGACGAAAATGTTATTAATATTAACAATATCAATAATTATATACGTTATTGCTGGAGTTATGATTTATCATAATATGTATAATTATGATAAATTCAGTCAAATAAAGCTGATAACAATTGGATTTATAGTAACTCTTATTGTAACAGTAATTATATGTTTTATAAGTACTAGTGGAATGGTTGCAAATTCTAAACATATTAGTGTTGCAAGAAATACAGCTATATTAATATTTGCACCTATTAATGCAATAATATCGTTACCATATATATATAATTCATTAAATAAATATAAAGATAAAAGAATTGATAAAGCTCGGGTTAAAAAAGAAAGTTGTGATATTTTCAATAATTTTGATTTTTATATTCATATTGGAAGTAGGATATATTAAAGATTTTGAAATTGGATTAATAAGTAGTGTAATAAATAATAAATAAAAAATTTGAGGTGAATAACTAAAAATGAAAAGTGAAGAGTTAATACTAGAGAAATCTTCGAAATTTATAAAACCAAAAGTAATTGTTATATGTGGACCAACAGCATCACGGAAAAACTGCTTTATCAATAGAACTTGCCAAACAAATAAATGGTGAAGTGGTATCAGCAGATTCAATGCAAATATATAAAGATATGGATATTGGAAGTGCAAAACCAACGAAAGAAGAAATGGGAGATATCAAACATTATATGATAGATTTTGTATCCCCAGATGAAAGATACAGTGTAGCAGATTACAAAAAGGAAGCTATAAAATGTATAGAAGAAATATTAAAAAAAGGAAAAATTCCAATTGTGGTAGGAGGTACAGGACTATATGTTGATTCTTTAATTTATGGAATAGAATATCAAGATATAGAATTTGATGAAGAATATAGAAATAAACTAGAACAGCTTGCAGAAAAAGAAGGTTTAGAAAAATTATACAATAGAGCAAAAGAAATTGATGAAGAAGCAATAAAAAGTATAAGTAAAAATGATAAAAAAAGAATTATTAGAATATTAGAAATATATAAAGCAACAGGAAAAACAAAAACAGAACAAGAAATAGCATCAAGAAAAAAAGAAATACCATATGACTATAAAGTTTTTGCACTGAATATGGATAGAGAGATTTTGTATGACAGAATAAATAGAAGAGTGGATATTATGATAGAACAAGGACTTATAGAAGAAACTAAGAATATATGTAAAAAGTATAATAAATATCCAACAGCGATGCAAGCATTAGGCTATAAAGAGATAAAAGAATATCTTGAGGGAATACTAACAAAAGAAGAAGCAATAGAGAAAATAAAACTTGAAACAAGAAGATATGCAAAAAGGCAACTAACTTGGTTTAGAAAGAATAAGCAAACAATATGGTTAGATGCAAGTGGTGATAGGCAAAATAATATTAATATTATTTTGGAGGGAATAAATTGAAAGAAATAAGTAAAATTAATAATAAAAAAACTCCTAAGAAAAATATGAAAAAAGTAGCTATTTGCTATGCCATAGGATTAATAATATTAGTATATTTCGTTTATGCAATTATTCAACTTATAAAACACCCGACAGAAGTTTTTATGATTGAAAATGGTGGATTATCAGAAGAAGAAAGTGCAGTAGGATATGTTATAAGAAATGAAACAGTAGTACAAGGTGATAACTACAAAAATGGAATGATACAAATAAAAACAGAAGGAGAAAGAGTAGCAAAAGGAGATTCAATTTATAGATATTATAGCAATAATGAGGAAACCTTGGTTAAAAAAATAGAAGAGTTAGATTTAAAAATACAAGCTGCAATGGAAAATGAAAATGACTTATTTTCTAGTGATATGAAACTTTTAGAAAATCAAATTAGTCAAAAACTAAATGAAGTATCAAATTTGAAAGACGTTCAAAAAATATTAGAATATAAAAAAGATATAAATACAAAAATAACAAAAAAAGCAAAAATAGCAGGAGAACTAAGCCCGCAGGGTTCATATATAAGAAAATTAATAGAAGAAAGAAGTTCTTATGAAAATAGTTTAAATTCAGGAGCTGAATATGTAACTGCAGAGTCAAGCGGAATTGTATCATATAGAGTAGATGGACTAGAAAGTGTATTAACAAAAGAAAGCTTTTCTACATTAAACAAAAAATTTTTAGAAGATTTAAAACTAAAAACAGGGGAAATTGTTGCAACAAGCAATGAAAATGGAAAAATAATAGACAATTTTGAAGCATATATAGCAGCATCACTTGAGTCACAAAAATCAAAAGAAGCTAAGATAGGAGATAGTGTAAGTTTGAGATTATCAAATTCTCAAGTAATAACTGCAAAAATAGAATATATTGTAGAAGAAGAAAATTCCCGATTGCTTATATTCAAAATTACTAATGGATTAGAATTATTATCGGGTTATAGAAAAATAACCTTTGATATTATTTGGTGGAGTTATAGTGGCTTAAAAGTTCCAAATGATGCTTTAATTAAAGAAACAGCACCAACAGGACAAGACATTTATTACATAGTTAGAAATAGGATGGGATATACAGATAAAATACTAATAAAAGTATTAAAACAAAATGAAGCTTACTCTATAATTTCAAATTATACAAACGAAGAACTAAGAGATAAAATGGGGTATACAGATAAAGACTTAAAACAAGTAAAAACAATAGTGTTACATGATGAAATTATGCTTAATCCAAAGGTGTAATGTTACAAAAATATTACAAAGCTATTAAAAATAAATTACAATATAAAAAGGTATTGACTTTTACTATAAAAAGTAAGATACTATTAACGAATACCAAGGAGAAGTATGGGGAGGTTTTATAAATGGCAGGAGCTGTAATGAATAGAATTTGGGATTTTTTAGGAATGGAAAGTGCAGAAGAAGAGGAAGAATTAGAAGATAAAGCATATGATTATGATTATGAAGAAGAGGAAGAACAAGAAGTAGAAGGAATAAATAAAATATTTGGTAGAAAACCAAAAGTTGTAAATATGCCACAAAGTCAAAGTATTAGGATGGTAATATCTCAACCAACTACTTTTGAACAATCAGAAGAAATATGTAATTATTTAAAAGAAAGAAAATCTGTTATAGTTAATCTTGAATATGTAAATAAAGATGTTGCAAGAAGAATAGTTGATTTTATTAGTGGAGCTGTTCACGCATTAGATGGACATATCCAAAAAATATCTAATTCAATATTTCTAATTGCTCCAACTAATTATGAAATTTCTAACGAAATGGCAAGAGAAGAAATAAAAAACAGATTATCAGTATCATGGCTAAAAAACAATTAGAATATATAAAATTCGGATGTTAATTTATTTGGAGAAAATCCATTAAATGATTATGCGTCCGTTTTTTAATAAATATAAAAAAATTTGTTAAACGATAAAAGAAATGGGGAGAGTTTATGATAACACCACTAGAAATAGAAAATAAGAAATTTTCAAAACAAATGGTTAATGGATACAATGTAGAAGAAGTAGATGAATTTCTAGATTTACTAACTACTGATTATGAAAAAATGTACAAAGAAAATACAGAATCTAGAGAAAAAATCGAACAATTAAATGAAGATATAGCACATTACAAAACTATAGAGAATACTTTACAAAGTACATTACTTATGGCACAATCTACTGCAGAAGAAGTAAAAAATGTTGCAAAACAACAAGCAGAACAAATTATTATAGACGCAAAAAATTCTGCACAAAGTGAAGCGCTAAGATTAGAACAAGAAATTATGGTGAAGAGAAAAGAATTGGAAGATGCACAAAAACAATTTGATGTTTATAAAGCAAAAATGGAATCTTTACTTATTTCACAATTAGAAATGTTAAAAGAAATTAATAAGGAATAACACAAAAGAAAATATAAAGACATAGTAGTGTCTTTATATTTTTTTATAGAATTATTATCTGTTACAAATTTGTTAAATGTATATTACAATTCTATTATTACTATTGACTTATTAGAAAAAAAGAATAAAATAGATATATCATAGGAAGGTATAGAATGAGAGTAATTAGTGGAACTGCGAGAGGAACTAATTTAGAAACGCTTGAAGGAAATAACACAAGACCTACTCTTGATAGAGTTAAAGAAGCGTTATTTAACATCATACAATGTAACATAGTAGATGCAAATGTTCTCGATTTGTTTTCGGGAAGTGGAGCACTAGGAATAGAAGCTTTAAGCAGAGGAGCAAAAGCTTGTATAATGTGTGATAAATCTTATGAGGCGATACAGATTATTAATAAGAACATAAGGAAAACACATCTAGAAGAAAAGGCTAAGGTTATAAAAAATGATTATAAGAAAACATTAGAGTTATTACAAGGTCAAAAATTCGAGGTAATATTTATTGATCCACCATATGCTTTAGATATCGCAGTAAGTAGTATTAAATATATTATTGAATTTAATTTATTAGCAGATGATGGTATTATTATTTTAGAAACTGATAATGAAAAAAGAGAATTAGAAAATTTAAACAAACTAAATGTTAAGGTATATGATTTGAGAAGATATGGAAGAGTTAATCTTATATTCTTGAATCGAAAGGGGTAAAAAATGGAAATATTTACACTATTAGAAACTTTAGAAGAAGAATTAGAAAAAAGCAAAACAATACCATTTTCAGGTAAAGGTATTGTAGATAAAGAAGCTTTTTTAGATATTATTAAAGAAATAAGAATAAAACTTCCAGATGAACTAAAACAAGCTAAATGGGTTAAAGAAGAAAGAGCAAGAATACTTGCAGAAGCTCGGTAAAGAAGCAGAAGATATTGTAAAAGAAGCAGAAAATAGAATTATATCTATGATAGATGAACATGAAATTACAAGAAAAGCATATGAGCAAAAAGCTCAAATAATTGAAACAGCAAATGAAATGTCTAGAGAAATATCAAAAGGTACAAAAGATTATGCTGACAATCTTCTAGAAAAAATCGAAGTTGTTTTAGAAGATGCTCTAAAAACAGTTCAAAATAATAGAAAAGAATTAAAATAAATCTAATGTCAGAAATCGGAAAAATAAAAGGTCGTAGGTAAGACCTGCCGATTTCTGTTTTTTTTAAGAAAGGAAGAAAGAATAAATGGCAAAAGCAAAAAGAAAGAAAACTGGAGCAAAAAAGAATAGTAGAAAAAAACAAAATAGAGTAGATATAGATTTAGCAGTAGTATCTATGATTATTATTAGTATATTGCTAGTAGTATTAATATATACAAGCTCTGGATATATAGGAAAAACCTTAAGTCCATTGCTAGGTGGAATTATAGGATGGATGAAATATATACTACCTATTGGAACTTTTGCAATTGCAATAAACTTGGCTTGTGAAAAAAAGGAAACATTATCACCTAAATTAGTACAATATGGAATATTTCTAATGTGTATTGCAGTTATAATGTTTGTATATCAATTGTCAGTAGGAAACATAGATATAAATGCCGAATTTGGATCTATTTTAAAACAAAGCTATGAATTAGGACAAAAAAACATTGGTGGTGGAGTAGCAGGAGCAATTCTCGGTTTACCAATGGTTAATTTGTTAGGAACTACAGGGGCAATAATTCTTTCAATAGGGGTTGCAATTTTAGTGCTAATATTTATGTTTGGAATTCATCCTGCAAAATATATTACAAATGCAGTAGAAAGTATGGAAGAGAGAAAAGAAGAAAGAAAACAGAGAAGATTAGAAGAAGATGAGTATGAAGAAACATACGAAAATGTAGTTGAAGACAAACCTAAAAAGATGAACAAAAAAGAGATAAAGAAAGTCCACGGGAAAGAATCAATTGATATTCCGCTAGATGATGACCAGATAACAATAAATTTAAATGATAAACCACCAAAATTAAAGAAATATGACCATAGTGAAGATGATTTATTTCCTTTAGGTATGGAAGATAAAAAGAAACCATCTCCAAATGAGATAGAAGCAAATTTGTTTAAAACAGAAGAACCTGTAAAAGAAGATAAGAGTAAAGAAGTATTACAATTAGAACATGCTTTAACAGTGGAAGATGAACATTATGAGTTTCCACCAATCGAATTATTAAGTGAAGGTGAAGGAAGAAGCTTAAGAGGGGGAAAAAAGGCTATAGCAGACAATGCTACAAAGCTTCAAAAAACCTTATATAGTTTTGGAGTATCAGCTAAGGTGGAAAATGTATCAGTTGGACCTGCTATTACAAGATACGAATTAAAACCAGCAGAAGGTGTAAGAGTAAGTAAAATTGCAAACCTAGCAGATGATATAGCTCTAAATCTTGCAGCAGCTTCTATTCGTATTGAGGCACCTATACCTGGAAAACAAGCAGTAGGAATAGAAGTACCAAACACAGAAACAGAAATGGTGCATTTAAGAGATATATTACAGACGAATAGCTTTGTAGACCACAAATCAAAACTAGCATTTGCACTCGGAAAAGATGTTGCGGGTAATGAAGTAGTAACAGATATTGCAAAGATGCCACACGTACTTATCGCAGGTTCGACAGGCTCTGGAAAAAGTGTATGTATAAATACTTTAATAACAAGCATCATATATAAAGCAAAGCCAAGTGAAGTAAAACTATTAATGGTAGATCCTAAAGTAGTTGAATTATCTGTATATAATGGAATACCACACTTACTTATCCCTGTTGTAACAGACCCTAAAAAAGCTGCAGGAGCATTATCTTGGGCAGTACAAGAAATGGTTAATAGATATAGTTTATTTGCAACTAAGGGAGTTAGAGATATTAATGGTTATAATGAGGCAATAGAAAAAGAAGGGTCAGCTGAAAAATTACCACAAATAGTAATAATTATAGACGAACTTGCAGATCTTATGATGGTAGCAGCAAAAGATGTTGAAGATGCTATTTGTAGATTGGCACAAATGGCAAGAGCGGCAGGAATGCATCTGGTTATTGCGACACAAAGACCATCTGTAGATGTTATCACAGGTATAATTAAAGCAAATATTCCTTCAAGAATTGCATTTGCGGTATCTTCACAAGTAGATTCAAGAACAATACTTGATATGGTAGGTGCAGAGAAACTTTTAGGTAAAGGTGATATGCTATTTTATCCATCAGGAGCTCCAAAACCTACAAGATTACAAGGAGCATTTGTATCTGACAAAGAAGTAGAAAAAATAGTTGATTTCTTAAAATCCAATGGAGAAGTACAATATAGTGAGGATATAATAGAAACAATAGAAAAAGCAAATTCTACGGATAAAGAATTAGAAAGAGAAGATTGTGATGATGATACAGATCCATTTTTAAATGATGCAATTGAAACAGTAATAGAAACAGGACAAGCATCAACATCATTTATACAAAGAAGATTTAAAGTTGGATATGCACGTGCTGGTCGTATTATTGATCAAATGGAAGAAAGAGGCATTATTTCAGGATACCAAGGTAGCAAACCTAGAGAGGTACTAATGACCAAAGAAAGATGGCAAGAACTTAATATGACAAAAACAACTACTGAAGAGTAGTATATAAAAATTGAATAATGTAAATATATTACTAAATGAAAATGAATTGCTTAAATTGAATAATGGAAAGTAAACAGTTTTAAATGCTACACTTTTAGAAAGGAGAAGAGTATGAATACAGAAAAATTATTTTCAAAATTTAATTCTAGAGATTATAATAATCAATTAGAAAAAATACTTGAAAATAAAGATTTTTCTGTAGATGTAAAAAATCTTCTCCTTTCTATGTTATACAAAATAGAAAATGCTTATGAAGATTATAGTACAGTTAAAAGAATTGTTGCTGATAAGAAGATTTATATTGAAGATATTTTAAGAATTATTAAAGAAAAGTGCAAAAAAATTATTATTGTAGAAGAAGGTAAACAAGAAGTACAAGAAATTGACAAGGGAAGTAAATTTTTTGTAAATAAATTAGAAAACACTATTTATTTAATGTATCCAAATGAAAGCTTGCTTTTGTATACTCTTTATAAAGTTGATGATAAACAAATCTTTTTAGATGAAAAATATAATCTAATCAGAAATGCTTTATCAGCACTTATAAATACAGGAGAAAATATTAATAATATAGAGGTATTACGTGATTTTAATGGATGGAATTGGAACACATTAAATAGAGAAATACCAGAGATTACTACAAATCTTATTTATCAAAATTTAATATATTTATTAGGAATTGATTTTATAAAAAATTTAGTTCATACAGAAGAAATAATTGACCATATAAAAGTTACAGAAGATAAATTAACTAAAGTTTATGGTGAAAAAAATGCAAAGGAGATATTAAATTTAATTTATAAAATTTCTATTATCATTTGTACTAGAAAAAATGAAGCAGAAAAAAGACGTTTACTAGATGAAAAAGAAATTTTACAAAAAGAATTAGAAAGGCTACAAGATAAGGAATTATTGTTAAATGAGATATCTACAATAAAAAAGCAAGCATTAAATAGAATAAATGATATAGATAAAATATTAAATGATAAAAAATTATTAGAAGAAGAATATAAAAAAAGAAATGAAAAAAGAGCTATGTACAATAAAATTTTTAGTATAAGCCATTTAACAGAAATTTTAAATAAAGAAAGAAAAAAAGAACTCCAAACAATAGAAGAAAATAACAAATTTTTAGATCCTAAATATTATATACAAACAAAAGATAATTTAGAAAAACAGTTGGAATTACTAGAAGACATAGATGAAACAAAGCAAGAAAAAAATAAATTTAAATATCTAGTAAAATTACAAAAGGCATTTATAAAATGTTTTGAAATGAAAATAGAAAAGGCAAAAGAAAAAGAAGAAATAGTAAATTTATTATATATGCTAAGATATTATAATTTAATTTATATTACAGAAACAGAACAAATAAAAGATTTAAAACAATTAAAAGAAGAACTAGAAACTTTAGAAAAGTTATTAATAAAAAAAGCATATGATTTAAAAGTACTTAACATTATAACAAATGAAGAAAATACAAACAATGAAATTATAATGAATATTTTAAAAACAAAAATTATTTCTTTAGAAAATGTAGGAGTTGAACTAAAACAAAATGCAGAAAGCTTGAGAGCCAATATATATGATGGAGATGTTTTTGAAAAAAGTATTAATATATCAACATTTGATAAGAAAAAAATTGTAATGAAATTTGGAAAGCTTACAAGAATATTTAAAAATAATTAGAAAGGAAGGAAACTCTATGAAAATAACATTTTTAGGAGCAGCAAAAACTGTAACAGGTTCAAACTTCTTAGTTGAAGCAGCAGGAAAAAAATTTTTAGTAGACTGTGGAATGTATCAAGGAAAAGCAACAGAAGAAAAAGAAAATGAAGATCCATTTTTATTTGAGGTATCAAGTATTGATTTTATGCTACTAACTCATGCACATATAGATCATTCAGGAAGAATACCAAAACTATATAATGAGGGATATAGAAATCCAATATATGCAACAAAAGCAACCTGTGACCTTTGTACTATTATGCTACCAGATAGTGGACATATTCAAGAAATGGAAATAGAATGGAGAAACAAAAAAAGAAAGAGAGAAGGAAAAAAAGAACTTCCTCCATTATATACAGCAGAACAAGCAACTAAATCATTAGAGCTATTTAGAGGTGTAAAATATGACGAAATAATTGAAATAGATGAAAATATAAAAGTAAGATTTAATGATGCAGGTCATATGCTTGGTTCAAGTATTATAGAAGTATGGGTAACTGAAAATGGAAAAACAGAAAAAGCAGTATTTACAGGAGACTTAGGAAATAATGATATTCCACTTTTAGCATCACCAACAATGATTGAATCGGCAGATTATTTAGTAATGGAATCAACCTATGGAAGTAGATTACATATGAGAAATGATGATAAAGCAGAAATGTTTTTAAACATAGTATCTGAAACACTAGATAAAGGTGGAACAGTTGTAATTCCTTCATTTGCAGTAGGTAGAACTCAAGAAATTGTATATGAACTAAATAAATTAAAGGAAAATACAGAGGATGAAGAATTTATTAAAAAATATAAAACCTTAATGAGTGTACCAGTTTTTGTAGATAGTCCACTTGCAATATCTGCAACTGAGATTTTTAGAGAAAATATGGATTTATTTGATGATGATGTAAAAGAAGAAATGGAAAAAGGAGATAATCCACTAGAATTTCCAGGCTTACAATTTACAAAAACTGCAGATGAATCAAAAGCATTAAATGAAATGAATAAATCTTCAATAATTATTTCTGCAAGTGGAATGTGTGAAGTAGGACGTATAAAACATCATTTAAAACATAACTTATGGAATCCAAACAGTACAATATTGTTTGTTGGATATCAAGCACCAGGCACTTTAGGAAGTAAACTTGTAAATGGAGAAAAAAAGGTAAAAATATTTGGAGAAGAAATATCTGTAAATGCAAGAATTGAATATATTGAAGGATATTCAGGTCACGCAGACCAAGAATGGTTACTAAATTTTGTATATTCCTTTATAAAAAAACCAAAACATATCTTTTTAGTACATGGTGAAGAAGAATCTCAAAAGGTATTAAAAGAAAAAATAATAGAAACAACAGGAATACCAGTAACAATACCAGATTATGGAGAAACCTATGAATTAAATGATGAAATAAAAGTAACAAACAGAGTAGAACTTCCTACAAGATATAAACCAGTAAGATTAGAAGTAATAGAAAGAATGCAAAAGCTAAAAGATGAAGTTAGTGATATGACAGAAATAATAAAAGAAGAAATAATACGGAGAAAAAGCAAAAGATGCAGAAGTGGCTTCTATAAATGAAAAAATAAAAGAATTAGAAGCACAAATAGTAAAAATTTTAGAGGGATAAAATAAAAACCCCTGCTTCTTAGAAGCGGGGGGAAATAGAAAGCTGTTGACAAAATTTTGACAGGTTCTAAGTCAAAAAGGATATAACTAGTTCCATGTTAAATTTTACTTTCTATTTATTTTATTCAGTTTTTTTGTGCAAGGAAATGATGATGTTTTAAATGTTAATCACCAACTTTAAGCATATTATTCTATGCTTCTGCACAATCCTATGAACAAATGAACAATTCATATTAATAATATAACATAAAATCAAAATAAAGTCAACATAAAGAGGAGAAATAAGTAAAATGAAAACAAAGTATTATAATGATGCAATAATAGGAAATAAACAAATGGTAGCAAGTTTCACTAAAAATGGTGAATTATTAAGGTTATACTATAAGTCACCAGATTATAAGCAATTTATTGATTACTTCTATGCAGGGCTTAAGATAAATGATTCAGGACTTGTAAATTTACATGACGATATTAATAATCAATATAGGCAATACTATACTGAAAATACTAATATATTAAATACAGAAATTAAAAATACCTATTTCAATTTAAAAATTAAACAGTTAGATTTCATTCCAATTAAAGAAAATGTATTAGTAAAAAAATATGAATTCATTAATGAAAATAGTATTGATTTGGATGTCAAGTTCTTATTGCATTCAAAATTGCTTTCAAATGAAAATAACTTTGTAAGTGCAAAAGTAATAAAACAAGGAATGCTTCAATATACACATGATTATTCATTTGTAGTAGCATCTAAAAAAACTAAATTATATAGTCATCAAATAAATGATACAAGTAATAATATTGCTTCAGGAGTAATTAATGATAAAGATTATATAGGAATGTCACATGATTCAAGCATTAGTTTTGATATTGGAGTTATAAAACCAAACGAAGAAAAAACTCTTGAAATATTTATCTGGATAAATGAAAATAATGAGAACTACAAAATGGATGAAATAGAAAATGAAGTTGATAAAATAAGAAAAATCGATTTTGATAAAGAACTTTTAAATACAAAAAGATATTGGAACAAATATGTAAAAGACCATACTACAATAGAATTAAAAGAAAAAACTGATGGGGAAAGAAAAATAAAAAACATATATACAAGAACAATATTACTATATCCACTTCTTACAAATGATACAACTGGAGGCATAGCTGCAAGTGTAGAAATAGATGAAGCTTTAACTACTTGTGGTAGATATTCTTATTGTTGGCCAAGGGATGCTGTATTTATTACAAAAGCACTAGACATTTTAAATATGGAAAAAGAGACAGAAAAATTTTATAAAAATTTTTGTAAAAATACTCAAAGCAAATCTGGAATGTGGGAACAACGTTTTTACACAGATGGAAGATTAGCGCCTTGTTGGGGGTATCAAATAGATGAAACTGCAAGCGTTGTATATGGAGTATATGATCATTATGAAAAAACTAAAAATGAAAAGTTTTTAAAAGATACATATAAGATGTGTGAAAAAGCTATACATTTTCTAGAAAAATATATAACACAAATCATGGATATAAAAGAAGAAGAGGACATAGTAAAAAAGGAATTAGAAGAAGAATATAAAGATAAATTAGATAAGATAGAAGTAAGCTATGATTTATGGGAAATGCATGAAGGAGTTAGTTTATATTCAATAGCAAGCATATATGGAGCATATGAGGCTATGCTTAAGATATATGAAGTGATAGAAAAGGATACAGCTGGTGCAGGAATTAGATTAAAACAAGAAAGCATAATAAGACATAAAAGGATAATTCAAAGACAATTAGAAATAATGAAAAAATATGTACTAGAAAATCTATATGATGAAACTTCAAAAACCTTTGTAAGAAATGTAGAAGATAGATTAATGGATATAAGTATATTAGGTGTAGCTTATCCATTTAATATGTTTACCAGTAAAGAAAAAAAGGTTGTAAATACAGTAGAAAAAATAAACTTAACTTTACGTACATATACAGGGGGCTATAAAAGATTTGAAGGTGACCATTATAGAAATGGTAATCCTTGGGTGATTGCAACACTTTGGATGGCATTATATTATATAGAAGTTAGAAAAATTAAAGAAGCAAAAGAATGCTTTAATTTTGTAATAAATTCTAGTACAGAACACGGATTTTTAGCAGAACAGGTAGATAATAACACAATGACTGGAAACTGGGTAATAGGACTAGGTTGGAGCCATGCGATGTTTATTTTAGTATTAGAGAAATTAATGGGAAAATAAGCGTGGTCAATGGGGAAGGGGAATTTTGACAACATTTAGTTGTCAAAATTCCCCTTCCCCATTGACTACCAAAAAAATGTTTGCAATGTTTTTTTAAATCTATTGACATTATATATTACAACTTATATAATCACTTTGAAATTAAAAAGAGAAGAATGTGGTTACCATCTCTTATACATATGATAAGGAGGTGGGGGATAATACTAATAAAAAATTTGTCAATAAAAAGGAGAAGTTTAATGGCTAAGGATAAAACTGTATTTGTATGTAGTAACTGTGGATATGAATCACCAAAATGGATGGGAAAATGCCCAGGTTGTAATGAATGGAATAGTTTTTATGAAGAAAAACTAGTAAAAGCTACTGGAACAAGATATGAAAAGAAAAAAGAGGTAACACCAACTGTTTTAAATGAATTACAGGGAAAAGATGTTATAAGAAATTCTACTGGATTTTTAGAACTTGATAGAGTTTTAGGTGGAGGAATTGTTAATGGTTCACTCGTTTTACTGGGGGGAGAACCTGGAATTGGAAAATCCACTTTAATTTTACAGATATGTGACAAAATAAAAGGAGAGGGTAGTGTATTATATATTTCTGGGGAAGAGTCTGCAGAACAAATAAAAATAAGAGCAGATAGGCTTGGAATAAATAATAAAGATATTCTATTCTTAGGAGAAACAGATATTAGTTTAATAGAAGAAGCGATTTTAAAAACAAGACCAAAACTTGTAATAATAGATTCAATTCAAACCATGTATTCAGATGAAATAACATCTGCACCAGGAAGTGTTAGCCAAGTTCGAGAAATAACTGCTAAAATAATGAGAATTTGTAAAGAAAAAGGGATAACTACAATAATAATAGGTCATGTTACAAAAGATGGAAACATTGCAGGGCCAAGAGTTTTGGAACATATGGTAGATACCGTTTTATATCTAGAAGGAGAAAGATATTTTTCATATAGAATATTAAGAGGAGTAAAAAATAGATTTGGTTCAACAAACGAAATTGGAATGTTTGAAATGCAAGATAAAGGAATGGTAGAAATTACTAACCCATCATCTATTCTAATTTCTGAAAGAGAAGATACCCCTCCAGGATCCATTATTGTTGCAACAATGGAGGGAACGAGACCATTACTTATAGAAATACAAAGTTTAACAACTCGGGAGTGTATTTGGTATGCCAAGAAGAACAGCAAATGGAATGGATTATAATAGATTAACAGTATTGATTGCAGTATTAGAAAAGAAAGTAGGATTACCACTTGGAAACCAAGATGTATATATAAATGTAGTTGGAGGAATAAAATTAAATGAACCAGCAATAGACTTAGCAGTAGTACTTTCAGCAGCATCAAGTTATAAAAACAAGCCAATACCAAATGGATATGTTGCAATTGGAGAAGTCGGCTTAACAGGAGAAATAAGAAGCGTTAATTTAATCGAAAAAAGAATAAAGGAAGCTGAAAAATTAGGATTTAAATGTTGTATAATTCCAGAAAGTAACAAAAAACTATTGAAAGAAGATTATAAATTAGATATAATAGGCGTAACTGATATAAATGATGCTATGAGAAAAATTGGCTTAAAATAGAAAGAAAGGGTGTTGCAAGTGAGACTAGACAAAGAAGTAAATACTATAGAAATACTAAAGTTAATCGCACCTGGAACAGACATAAGAGAAGGATTAGAAAATATACTAAAGGCAAAGACTGGTGCTTTAATAGTAATAGGAGATTCAAAAGAAGTATTAGATATAGTAGATGGAGGCTTCAGCATAAATGAAGAATATACCTCTTCAAGATTATATGAACTTGCAAAAATGGATGGAGCAATTGTTCTTAGTAAGGATTTAAAAAGAATTTTGTTTGCAAATGCACAATTAATACCCAATGCAGGAATTGCAACAAAAGAAACAGGGACAAGACATAGAACAGCAGAACGTACTGCAAAACAAACTAAAGAACTTGTTATAAGTATTTCACAAAGAAGAAATATAATCACAGTATTTAAAGGTGATTTTAGATATGTTATAGAAGATACATCAAAAATCCTTACAAAAGCAAATCAAGCATTACAAACAGTAGAGAAATATAAAAAAGTATTTGATAGTAAATTAAGTATTCTAAATGAATATGAATTTAATGATATAGTTACATTAGATAATGTAATAACTGCAATTCAAAGAGCTGAAATGGTTATGAAAATGGTAGTAGAAATCGAAAGAGATATAAGCGAATTAGGAGAAGAAGGAAGACTTGTACAAATGCAATTAGAAGAATTAATTGGTGGGCTTGAAAAAGAGGAGCTACTAATTATAAAAGATTATATGGTACTAGGAAAGAGACGTACACCAGAAAAGATATTAGAAGAAGTAATGAACTTAGAATATGAAGAGTTAATGAATTCACTAGTTATAGCAAAAGCTTTAGGATACGAAATATTTGATAATTACGAAGAAGTGGGAGTATACACTAAGGGATATAGAATATTAGATAAAATACCAAGAATGCCAAATAACATTGTTGAAAACTTAATAAAGAAATTTAAATCTTTACAACATATAATATCAGCAGATATACCAGAACTTGATGATGTAGATGGAATTGGAGAAGTAAGGGCACGTACAATTAAACAATCCTTAAAAAGAATGCAAGAGCAATTTGTATTTGATAATCTAATGATATAATATTAAAAATCTTATTGCAAAAGAAGAAGGTGAAAATATTTGAAAAATCAAAAAGGCATTACTCTAATAACATTAGTAATAACTATTGTGATATTGATTATAGTAACAGGAATAGTTACATATAATGGACTAGAAGCTGTTAATACTTCACAAAAAACTGCATTTATATCTGAACTAGAAATGATACAAGCTAAAGTAAATGTAATTTACGAAGAAAGAAAAGCAAGTACTGAAAAGATAGAATATTATAATTTAATTGGACAAGACATATCCAGTATAGATCCAGCACGTATAAATGAGGCCTTGGGGCAAACCAGTAGAGAGGGGTTTAAGTTCTTTAATTCAGGTGATTTAAAAGATTTAGATTTAGATAATATAAATCAGGAAGTCTTAATAAATTATGATACAAGAGAAGTAGTAAGCTTAGAAGGTTTTACAATAGATGGAATAAAATATTATAAATTAAAAGATATACCCAATTATTTAGGATATAATGTAGAATATACAAATTTAAATAATAAAGATCCAGAATTTACAGTTTTAAAAACAAAATTAAATGATAATGAATATAGACTTACAATAAAAAATATAGTGTATAATAGTAATGTGAATGGTGGAACATTAAGTTATAAATTGCATGGCGATACAAATTGGATATTAAATGGAGAAAATACAAGCTTTATTATAAAAAAACCAGGATTATATGATATAAAATTTACAGATAAGGCAGGAAACGAAACAATAAAACAAGAATTTGTTCATGAAATGGATTATATGGGTAAAGGATTATTAGCTTATTATGATGGAGAAAATAATACTGGAAATGGGCATAGTAATAATACTACAATTTGGAAAGATCTAAGTGGAAATAATAAGGATGCAAATTTAATTGATTTTAAATTTAATGATACGAATGGATGGAGAGAAAAAGCGATACAATTGTCTGGAAATGGAGATAAAGTTATATTTCCAGTACCAATAGAAGCAGTAGGAACATTATCTGTAGAAATAGTTTTTACCGATCAAAATCGTAGTATGTTAGCAATATTATCATCTGATAAAGTATGGGGGGCGTTTAATGCGCACACATGGGAAAACGGAAAGATTTATATCGGATGTAGTGCAGATAGTGCAGGTAGATTAGAACCAGAGAATATTAATTTTAGTATTCCATTAAATAGGCCAATATTATTAACATATACATATGATGGAGAAAGTAGGGTGGCCACTCTTTATATAAATGGTAAGAAAATAGCTAATAAAACTTATAATGTGGATCCAATTAAAATAGAAAATTTTTACATACCTACTACGCAAAAACAATTTGGCAGAATAAATTTTTATGATCAAGTTTTAACACAAGAAGATATAAAAAATAATTATGAAATAGATCAATATCGTTTTGGTATAACAGAATAATGTTTTAGGAGGAATTATAATGAAAATAAAAAAAATAATTACAATAATAGCTATTATATTGGTAATAGCACTTATAGGTTGGTTATGTTATGGATATTATGAAAAATTTGCAAAAGAAGTACAAAATCCAATTGCAACTATGGAAATAGAGAGATATGGAGAAGTAAAAATAGAATTATATCCTGAGTTTGCACCAAATACAGTTGCAAACTTTATAAGACTTGCTAATAGTGGATTTTATGATGGATTAACCTTTCATAGAACAATACCAGATTTTATGATTCAAGGTGGAGACAAGGAAGGTAATGGTAGTGGTTCACCTACTTTAAGTGATATTAAAGATGACGTAGCAGTGGATAAGGAATATTCTATAAAAGGTGAATTTGTAGCAAATGGATATAATAAAAATACAATAAGACATGAAGAAGGAGTTATATCAATGGCAAGAGGAGACTACTCAGCATACGGATATGTTGAAGAAGGATATAACTCAGCTGGTTCACAATTTTTTATAATGACTAAAAATACATCTACATTAAATGGATTATATGCAGCGTTTGGAAAAGTAATAGAAGGGATGGATGTAATTCATAATATCGAAAATGTTGAAGTAGTAACAAGAAATTCTAGTGAGGCAGATGCTGATAAACCAGTAAATCCGCCAGTAATTAAAAGCATTAGAGTAGAAACTTATGGAATAGATTATGGAATTCCAGAAACTATAGATCCCTTTAATTTAAGTCAATTATTTAATCAATAAATCTTTTTATAAAAATACTAAATAAATATATTTAAAAGGTAAAATCAGTGGATAAAAAATCTGCTGATTTTTTATCCACTGATTTTTGGATTAGTAAGGATCAAAATGGTATTCTACCATTTTGTTAGCAATCGATGTAACGAGGCTTTAAAGACTGCAGAAGAGAGAAAAACCTCTTCGCATAAGGCTTAAAGGAAGCCGGGCAGCGATACAAGTAGAAATCTTCCCAATACCCAGGCTCACAGAGGCACAAAACGATAAAGCCCAAATCCACAGTGCCATCTAAATGCAGGAAAAACTGTATTTCATTATAGGTTTTCCTGTCAAGAGTAGTGGATTCAGCCAGATCGTTTTCTAGTTGGCTGCGAACAGCTTGCTTTAATTCTGCCACTTCCTTGCCCTTTTGCTCGATATGCCGAGACAAATCTTCAATACTCATCATAGTGTTGTGCTCCTTTCATGCTAAATACAAAACTATACATCAATATAATTATACAGTTATTATAAAAGAATGTCAATATTATGTAGACAATATGTTGATTAAAATACTACTATTACTATCTAATACAAAGTTAATAAATAGTATATTTATTAAGAAAAAGAACAAATATAGCTTGTTTTTTTTTATAAAAAATTATATAATACTAAACTATAGAAAGATAGGAGATGGGATAATGCAAGTAAGTAGTGATGAAATTTTGCATATTGCAAATTTAGCGAACTTAAACTTAAAAGAAGAAGAAATAGAAAAATATAAAAAAGATTTACAAGACATTTTGAATTTTGCAAATATTGTAAATAATGCAAATGTTAATGGAGTGACAGAAACAATTGGAGCAAATGAAGCTTGTAATGTATTTAGAAAAGATGAAATAGTGGAAAGTTCAAAAAGAGAAGAACTATTACAAAATGCTGAAGAACAGCAAAGTGGAATGTTTAAAATACCAAAAGTAATTTAATGGGAAGTTAGAAGTTGGAAAATAAAAGATATGTTATATAATATCTAATTTTCGAGCTAAAACCTCAAAGAAAAAAGGAGGAAGAACAAAATGAAAATTACAGAACTTACTGTACACGAATTAAATGACAAACTAAAAAATAAAGAGATAACACGTGAAGAAATAGTAAAAGCGTATATTGATAGAATAAAAGAAAAAGAGAATGATGTACAAGCCTTTATAACTATAACCGATAAAGAAAAAGTAATAGAACAAGCAAGAAAAGTTGAAGAAGAAGTTAGAAATGGTAATATTACAAATGAACTTGCAGGTATTCCAATAGGAATAAAAGATAACATTTGTACAAAAGGAGTAAAGACAACTTGCGCATCGAAAATGCTAGAAAACTTTGTTGCTCCTTATGATGCAACAGTAACAGAAAAACTAAACAAGGAGAATCTAATTAGTTTAGGAAAACTAAATATGGATGAGTTTGCAATGGGAAGTTCAACAGAATATTCATATTTTAAGAAAACAAGAAATCCATGGAATTTAAACAAGGTACCAGGAGGTTCAAGTGGAGGCTCTGCAGCTGCTGTAGCAGCAGGAATGGTTCCTTGGGCACTTGGATCGGATACAGGAGGCTCTATTCGTGAACCAGCAGCTTTTTGTGGAATTGTAGGGCTTAAACCAACATATGGATTGGTATCAAGATTTGGTTTAGTTGCATTTGCCTCTTCATTAGATCAAATTGGAACCTTAACAAAAGATGTTACAGATTCTGCAATGCTTTTAAGTATAATAGCAGGACATGACCCAAAGGATACAACTTCTACAAATGTAGAAAAAAAGGATTATACAAAATGTTTAAAAAATGATGTAAAAGGTTTAAAAATAGGAGTTCCAAAAGAGTGCTTTGGAGACGGAATTAATGAAGAAGTTAAAAAATCAATAGAAAAAGTAATAGAAGAATACAAAAAACTGGGAGCAATTGTAGAAGAATGTTCATTAGATGTCGCAGATTATGCACTTGCAACATATTACATTATAGCTTGTGCAGAAGCAAGCTCAAACTTAGGTAGATTTGATGGGATTAGATATGGATATAGAACAAAAAATTATTCTAATTTAAAAGAACTTTTCAAAAATTCAAGAAGTGAAGGGTTTGGAGAAGAAGTAAAAAGAAGAATTATATTAGGTACATATGTACTTTCATCAGGTTACTATGATGCTTATTACAAAAAAGCACAGCAAGTACGTACTCTTGTAAAAAATGAATTTGCAAGAAATTTTGAAAAATATGATTTATTATTAACACCTCCAGTACCAAATGTTGCATTTGATATAGGTTCTAAAGTAGATAATCCATTAGAAATGTATTTAGCAGATCTTTATACAGTTTCAGTTAATATAGCAGGACTTCCAGGAATTAGTGTACCATGTGGAATAAATAGTGAGGGAATGCCAATAGGCTTCCAATTAATAGGAAAAGCATTTGCAGAAGAAACAATTTTAAATGCTGCATATACATATGAACAAGCTACAAAATTTAGAGAACATTATAATCCAGAGTTTAAAAAATAAATATTTTACTTTATGGAAGCGGATTAAATAGGAGTAAAATCGAAGAATGTATAATTCTTAGAATTTTGAAGGAGGAAAACTAAATTGTCAAGAGAAGATTATGAAGTAATAATAGGACTTGAAGTACACGCAGAATTGTCAACGAAAACAAAAATATTCTGTTCTTGTAAAACAGAGTTTGGTGGAGAGCCAAATACACAATGCTGTCCTATTTGTATGGCAATGCCAGGAACATTACCAGTACTAAATGAAAAAGTAGTAGAATATGCAGTACGTGCAGGACTTGCAACTAATTGTAGTATTGAGAGAAATAGCAAAAATGATAGAAAAAACTATTTTTATCCAGATTTACCAAAATCATATCAAATATCACAGTTTGATAGACCACTTTGTAAAAAGGGTTATATAGAAATAGAAAATGAAGATGGTGAAAAAAAGAACATAGGTATAACAAGAATACATATAGAAGAAGATGCAGGCAAGCTAAATCATGATGACTTTGGAGGAGGGTGTTTAGTAGACCTAAATCGTGCAGGAGTACCACTTATTGAAATTGTATCTGAACCTGATATGCGTTCAAGTGAAGAAGCAGATAAATACTTAAAAAAATTAAAATCAATACTAGAATATATAGAAGTATCAGACTGTAAAATGCAAGAAGGATCTTTTAGAGCAGATGTTAACGTTTCTGTTAGAAAAAAAGGAGCAACAAAACTAGGAACACGTACAGAAATGAAAAATATGAACTCTTTTAGATCAATTATGAGAGGAATTGAATATGAAATAGATAGACAAATTGAAGTTATAGAAGCTGGAGGAAAAGTAGAACAAGA